>DASTZJ010000205.1:0-3452 GCA_035764345.1 Candidatus Udaeobacter sp. | reverse complement strand
GTTTCGCAACACCCATGCGACAGCGACCTGGCCCGGCGGCCGATGATATTTCTCACCAACTTCTCGCAAACGCTCAACGAGTGCGAGATTCTGGGAAAGCTTCGGTTCGCGAAATTCCGGGTCACGGCTGCGCCAGTCGCTAGCAGGCAGCTTTGCCGCACGCGCACGCGTCATCGCGCCAGTCAACAAACCCGATGCCATCGGCGAATAGACAATCACGCCAATGCTATTTGAGTAGCAGTAAGGCAGAGTTTCCGATTCGATCTCGCGGCGAATCAAGGAATAGGGTGGCTGCACTGAAGTTACTGGAGCGATCTTCTCCGCTCGCCGCAGTTGGTCGGCATCGAAGTTAGAAACGCCGATCCAGCGAACCTTTCCTTCCTTTTGAAGCCGAGCCATCTCGGTCCAGCCTTCTTTCAGGTCCTCGGTAGGCCAGTGGATTTGGTAAAGATCGATCGCTTCTACCTGCAAGCGTCGGAGACTGTCTTCGCACTCCTGACGAATGGATTTCGCCTTTAAATTGTTATGGACATTTCCCTGCTTGTCCCAGCGAAGCCCGCACTTTGTAAAAATGTACGGCCGAGGTCCAGACCAGGTTCTCAGTGCAGAGGCTACAACTTCCTCGGAGTGGCCCATGCCATAAACGGCCGCGGTATCGATCCAATTCACCCCGAGCTCAAGCGCGCGGTGTATGGCCGCCATGGACGCTTTATCGTCCTGGTCGCCCCAGCCAAATTCCCAGCCTGAGCCGCCGATGGCCCAGGCGCCGAAGCCAATTGGTGTGATGGACAAATCGGAGTTACCGAGGCGCTTCGTTTTCATGTCAGACTTGGTGATAGATTTCCCTTCCGTGTTTTCTGTTTTCATAAATTGAAACCGTAGTTCATCGTGATTGGATGTTGTCGTTCAACTCGCTGCTGGCGAGGGCAATCCAAGCGACTGCAGTGTGTCGGGCGATAGACTTCCGGTTACACTTAGCTGATTGGCGATTTGATATCTCGCCACCGCGTCGCGCGTCGCCGGTCCGAAAACGCCGTCGATGGAGCCATTGTAATAGCCTAGTTGCATTAGCTGCGTTTGAACGGCTTGAACCGTGACACTATCGGCTGCTGCAATGTTATAACTGGTACTGTTGTTATCGTACGGGCTAACGTCCGTGTAGTAATCGTACGGGTAATAGTCGTTGGCGTAATAGGGAAGGTAATCCCACGGGAAATACCCGTCATCCAGTCCCCACCAGAAACCGTCGTCAAAGACAAAGAAGCGACCGTGATCGAAATGTACGTGTCCCCGATCCCAGTTGCCGTGCCAATTTGGGTCGTGACGTTCAGCAATGTGATGGTCGATCCGCCCGTTCACTCCGCGTTGCGGAAGTGTTTGCGATGGACGGGCGACTGAAGCCATCGCGCCGCGAGTGGGTTCGACGTTGGAAGTTACTGCTCTAGTAGGTCGTCCATCATACACAGGTTGCCTGGATGATGGCCTCCCAAATGAAGAGAACCGGGATCCTGCGCCGGCAAAGTTTGGAACGCCATCTGAGAAGTGCGATCCGCCAAAGCCGACTCCGCCGCCGCGGCTACCGACTCCGCCTCCGACGTGTCCGGCAGCCAAATGGCCACCACCAAAGCCGCCGCCGTGGAAGCCACCGCCGAAACCTCCCCCATGGAAACCTCCTCCTCCAAATCCACCGCCGTGGAAACCTCCCCCTCCTCCTCCGCCGCCACCGCGCGCCGCGACGGGTTGAGTCACTGCTGCAAATAGAAGTAGGCTAACTAAGCTAAATATTGCTTTTATTTTCATACCCTAAGGTCGCAGCAGACAGCGCTTCATCGCTACTGCGCAGCAGGTAGATTTTGTCGTGCTACTCAGGAGTTGCAGCCTGCTCACTCTTTCGAGGTAGAACGCCAGGTGCGGCCCGGTAATAAACAAAGAACCGTGTTACCTTCGTTTCCTTGTATTTGATGTATCGAGTGCGCTCAATTCGGTCAGTGTTGACAGTCCGGACATCTTGTCCTGTAGCGACGCAAACAACTTCTTTATATGGTTAGCTGAGGACGAACTGATCGAGGTCTATGGAAGCGACCAACGGTTCAGGCGCGAGAGTGACCGTCCGGTTGCCGAGGGAAAAATCCTCTTCGTTTCCAGCGTTCAATGCCGCCGTGGGCTTCGATTGCGAGCGGTCTTGTTCCACCGCTCTATATGTGCTTTTCATTCGTAGTAGTTCTCATTTGTATTTCTCTTAAGTTGCGGTTTCCCGAAGCGTGTTCAGCGCGCCGCCCCACGCGATCACTTGATCCAGCATCTCGTTAACGGACTGTTCCTTTGTTGGACCGGGGTTAAAGACACTGAAGTTTTCGAAGTCGGTAAAAAGCGAGAGCAAGACCTGGTTGCGCACGGTGGCCATTTGTACCTCCGCCAGGTTCAGACGCAGCTGCTCGACCGCGCGCGCGCCGCTGGCGCCGCCGTAGCTAACGAAGCCAGCCGCCTTGTTGTTCCACTCGGCGAACAGAAAATCGATTGCGTTCTTAAGCGCGCCGGAGGTTCCATGGTTGTACTCGGGCGTGACAAAAACGTAGGCATCGAATGAACCAATCTTCGCAGCCCATGTTTTAGTATGAGGTTTACTGTATTGCCCCATCGAGGGCGGCACTGGCTCGTCGAGAAGCGGCAGGTTGAAATCTTTGATATCTACGAGCTCGAACTCAGCGTCGCTACGCTTTTTCGCCACTTCGTAGACCCATTTCGCTACGGCTTCACCGTTTCGATTCGGGCGCGTGCTTCCGAGAATGACTGCTATCTTTATCATAATGTCTTTCTGAGTTGGTGGTTAGATCTTTCGTTTATCTACGCTACCAGAGAAGGTATCCAAAAGTTGGAGCGTTAATTCGTGTTTCAGGCGGCTGCATGTGAGTTCGCTAACGATGGGGCCGCCGTTGTTTCAGACGCGAGCGCAGTTCGGACCAGAGGAGCAACCCGAGTCCCGAGCAGCTCGATCGCGCGTAGCATTTTCGCGTGCGGCAACGCCGCGACGCTCATCTGAAATGTGATACGGGAGATGCCGCCCAATGACTCGTTCACGTGCAGGATTTTTTCCGCGACGGTTTGCGGATCGCCGACGAGGAGCGCACCGGTGCGTCCGAGCTGGGCGTCGAAGTGCGCACGAGTCATAGGAGGCCAGCCGCGCTCCCTGCCAATCTCGGTGAAGCTTTGCGCATAGCCGGGAAAAAACTCGTCTTCGGCCTTCGTCGAACTGTCGGCGACGTAACCTAACGAATGGATGCCAACCTTGAGCTGATCTGGAGAGTGCCCTGAGCGCGAACCCGCTTCGCGGTACCTGTCCATCAATGGCCGAAAACGGTGCGGCTCGCCACCGATGATCGCGACCATTAACGGCAGTCCGAGAATCCCCGCGCGAACAAAGGAGCCGGGGGTGCCTCCGACGCCGAGCCAAA
>DASTZJ010000204.1:0-6170 GCA_035764345.1 Candidatus Udaeobacter sp. | reverse complement strand
AAAAGCGAATGCAAAATCGACCTTCGGGTTTCGCGAACCCCTGGCTGCAACTTGCCCTGAGCGTCGCGTGTGTGCTCGTGTCCGAATTTCTTTTGAAGCGGGGCGCAACAGAGGTGGCAGACACCGACAGCGCATGGTCCTGGACCGGTGTTAACGGTTTGGCTTCACCGCTGGTGTGGTGGGCGATTCTTCTCATCATCGCAAGCTTCATTAGTTGGCTTTATGTGTTGAGATATATTCCGATCACCATCGCGTTTCCTCTGTCGCGTGTGGTCGATATCCTCGTTCCCCTCGGCTGCTGGATTTTTCTAGGGGAATTGATTTCGATACTGCGTTGGTGCGGGATTGCGCTGGTCGTTATCGGATTAGCGCTGGTCGCGAAACCGATCGCGCAAATCGAGGAACGCCTGTGAGTTTTCTCGCCTTCTTTTTCATCGTTATTTCTCTGTTAAGCTTCGTCGCGGCTCAGCTCATCCTGAAGCGAGCGATGGAGGCCACGACCAGAACCGGTTTTCGGAACGTCCGGTTTGTCTCGAAGGTTGCCGGCGGCATTGTCCTGATGACGATCTCGTTCTTTCTCACGCTCGGATTGCTGCAGCGATTCGACCTGAGTTATCTCTATCCATTCCAAGGTTTGAGCGTGATTTTCATCACGCTAATGGCAGCGGTCGTCCTGAAGGAGAAGCTGAACGTGCGACTGGCGCTTGGCGCGTTACTGATCAGCGTTGGGATCGTGCTCGTTGCAATGAGCTAGCCACCGCCTCTTATGGAGGGCGGAGGTCTGCGACGCCGGGCTCGCGGAGCTCACCCCTCCAAAAATTCACGCGCCGACCAGCAGCGGCCACAATTTTTCCAAAGCTGCCAGATTGATCCCGCGAACCCGGTCGGCAGCCGGCAACTGGGTTTTTGGGTGATCGAATTCCGCAGCGAAGCGCTGTTTCCAACGCGCATACTTCGGCGGTGAATACGCGCCACAAATATCGCCTCCAATAATCTGAGAGGACTCGCGCAATTTCCCCAACGCCCACTCAAGATCTGCAATCGTGAAGCGCCCGGCCTCCCAATTCGTTACTGCCTCGCCGGCGTGGAGACAGTCGATATCGACCGTGACGTAAACATTTTCTCCGCCGGTCGTCTTCAGAAATTGCTCAAAGCGTTCGCGCCAATTATTGCGCAATATCGCGCCACGCCGTTGCCGATCTTTCGCGGGACGATCGTCTGCCCAAGGACGAACCTGCAAGAGGCCTGCACGTTCGGCGCGTCGGTTTCCGAGAATTTGATGCGGCCACCAGCACTCGAAATTTCCGCAACCCCAAACGCTTACTCGGCTCACGTTTGACAGTTCCAATGCGCGATTGACCCAACCGCCGCATCCCCATTTTACCGGGCCCACCGCCCAATCCGGATGATTATCAAACGAAATGAGGACGATGGGTCCCGCAATAGGGCGCAATCGAAGCGCCGTCACATGGTGGAAGTCCCCCGATCCATAGAGCAAAAATGGAGAGGCGAGATTCGTTTCGTGCTCGCGATAAAACTCAGCAATCAAACGTGGCGGCGCAGAGAACCGCAGCTGCGGTCCCCACGCGCGCGCGTCAATCACAGGGAGACCCAATGGTTCGTCCCGCCACGCGTCATCCAGGTTGAGATGGAGGGCGCGGCCAATCAAAAATTAATTGTGCGTTTGCCGAAGAAATTGACCGTCGCTTGCTTTGGCGACGCGCAGATTTTCCTCGGCCTCTTTGTAATCGGGATTGAGGCGCAACGCTTCACCGAATTGAACAATGGCCTGAGAGATTTGACCCAGGGTGAGGTAAAGCCTGCCTAAACTATTGTGAGCGACAGCCAACTTGGGATCCGCGCCAAGCGCCGCCGTATAATGCGTTTTGGCTGCTTCCAGATCACCTTTTGCAAATAGGGCGTCGGCCAATCGCACTTGAGCATCCACATAATCGGGTTTGAGCTGAACCGCCCCCTGGAGCTCGCTCAGGGCATCATTCTCTTTTCCTGTGGAGGCAAGAAACAATGCATAATTGTAATGGGCCTCCGGTGAATCTGGCATGAGACGCGCCGCTGCTTCATAGTGCGGTTTAGCTTCGTCTCCGCGTCCGATCCGCTGGAGCAGATTGGCGTAACTCAAATGGAACTCGCCCGCGTCAGGTTGAAGTCGCAACGCTTGTTCCATGTGAGGCGCGGCAGCGTCATATTTGGCTTGCGCCGTCAAAACAACAGCAAGGTTCATATGCGCCTTGGCATCGGCCGGTCTGAAGCCCAGCGCGATTTTGTACTGCTCTTCCGCTCGCTCCCATTGACCCTCTTTTTGCAATGCCAGACCATAATCGAAATGTTGCTTTGCGCCGACTGGCACATCCTCAACGAGCCATGCTCGCCTTTGGATCTCGGGCACATTGAGATGTGTCTGCCAAAACCAAAGCGCGCTTAGGGGAAGCACAAATACCGCGGCCCATTTTAAGCCGTGCCATGCCCAGCTTGGGAGAAGACCGCCCAGCGATACGTCGGCCGTTCCACCAGCAAGCCCGAGCGATTGCCGCGTGGAACGCTCTCGCACTTTCCAAATAAATCCATCGTAATAAAAATGGAGCAGTGTCGACGCAGTCACGACTCCAGTAAGGATGCGTTTGACGACGTCTATTCCAAGATGCGCGTTGAAATAACTGAGCGAGCCATAGGCAAAGACCAGGCCGACATAGAGCCCGATAAGCGAGCCGCTCCGTCGAAAGACGAAGCGCATGAATCCGCCAATGTTGCTATCCTTCTCCACGCGATTCCGGTTGTATATCCAGACAAGCGAAAGGTACTGCACGTCGTGGAAGACTTCGAAAAGCGCGATACCTACGAGAATATTCGCGACGAGATTATTGCAGTACCACCAAAACGCGATGCTCGTGACAAGCAACGCCACCTTCACCGGATTGGGTCGCTTTCCTATGATCCACATCCGGCCGAAATGCAGAACAAAAAGGACCGAAACTGCGATAGCCGCGAAAAGGATCAACTGTTGGCCGTGATGAACCACTGATGGCGGGATAAACGGTCCGCCACACATGTAGTACATATCGAGCGTATCGCTGAGCCGGTATGGCGAAAGCACTACCGCTGTGGCAAACCAGATTACACACATCCCGAAATCGAGTCGGCGCGTGAGCGCGTCGAACGTCCCTGTTTTCGCGTCGTAGATACGACAGAAGCCGTAGGTTTGCATTAGCCCGTGCCAGACGCCCCAGAAAAAAACGACAAGTAAAATTCCTTTCAGGTCCCACCAAAAGAAGGCGACGCAAACCGCGAGAAGAAAGAGGGGCGCCAAAATAAAGCGCCATTTGAAGCGCTGGAACAAAGCCTGGTCGCCATAGGCGCGGATCATCCCAGGCAGGTGATGTCCCATTGCTCCAAACGCTGCGACAAAGAGATAAATGTCCTGCGGACTCCAGCGTGCCTGGGCCAGCGCGAACGCCGGCAGCAACAAAAGCGGCGTGCCAACGTACAGAATCAGGTCACGCCATGAATCGAGTATCCACAACTTCGGCCTGGCCGCGCTCACCGGCGCGGGCGGGACAGTTTGCAGACGTGAAAACGCGGGGCCCTGCTGCATGAATTCGGGTGCTAAGTCTCCCCTAAACCGGCGGGAAAATCAATCCCGGTCTCTCAGCAGGTCTGAACAGGCAGCGCGTTTCGTGCGCGCAATGTAGGACTCGCGCGCGAAAGCTAAGATGACGGTTGTGAACAAAATCCAAGCTGACAAGCGAAAAGAACACGAGCGCAAACGCGATTTCTTTTGCATCGTCAGCGATGCGTTCCGTGTTTTCGCGCGCCGTTCCTCCGTCATCCTCGGCAGCGCCTGGGCATTTGCTGGAGCAGTGCTCGTCATCACCATCTGGCTTATTACCGGCCCCACTTTTCATTTTTCCGACACGTGGCAACTGATCATCAACACTGCTACGACCATTATCACCTTCCTGATGGTGTTCCTGATTCAGAACACGCAAAACCGCGACGCCAAAGCAGTTCATTTGAAATTGGATGAACTGATTCGCGCGATCAAAGAGGCGCGCAATGAACTCGTCGATCTTGAGGATCTTTCCGACGAAGAGCTGAAGAAGCTTGAAGAACAATTTCGGCGCATGCGCACACGAGCCGAGAATGACGAAACAAGTCCTTCGCGTCACGCCGAGCCTGTTGAAAGCGCTGAGCGCACGCGTTAAACAGCATTCGCGTCCGGCCTCTTTGCCTGGCCGGTCCGCAGAAAAACTTTGCCGCTCGGGCAGAGGCGAAAAACCTCGCAGTTTGAGCAGTCCGGATTGCGCGCATAACAGCGGCGGCGGCCGTGCCAGATGAGCCAGTGACTCCAGTCTGTCCAATGTTCGCGCGGCACCAGCTTCATTAGATCGCGCTCGATCTTTTCCGGATCTTTTTGTTTTGTCAGACCAAGCCGCTGCGAGAGCCGGATGACATGCGTGTCCACCACGATCCCTTCATTTTTATGAAACGCGTTGCCCAGCACCACGTTCGCCGTCTTGCGGCCAACGCCTGGCAACGCATTTAATTCCTCCATTGTGTCCGGAACTTTCCCACCATGTTCCTCTGCGATTGCACGCATTGCAGCGCGAATGCTTTTCGTCTTGCTGCGATAAAACCCCGTCGATTTAATTGCGTTTTCGAACTCGGCCTGCGGCGCATTCGCATAGTCTTTCGCGGTGCGATATTTCTTGAACAACCTTGGTGTGACCATGTTGACCCGTTTGTCCGTGCATTGCGCCGAGAGGATAGTCGCTACGAGTAGTTGGAGCGGGTTCTTGAAATTCAATTCGGTATGCGCATCCGGGTAAACCTTCGGCCAAGTCTCAATTAATTGTTTCACCCGCTCACGCGCAGTCATGGCGCATTATTCTCGCCAGGGTCGATCTTGCAAGTGGTCAGGAACGGCGCGGCGCGATGTCACTACCATGAGGCCCACGGGCATTTTATTCTGCCCATTACCGCGGCGACCTGCTATCGGTTGCCAGCAACCGTTATGCAGGAAGCGCCCAGCAAAACAATCGACCGCCGCCCAATCGCAACGCGCAATCGAAAGTGGGCTCAAGCAACGACCGCCTGGCTCGCGTCACGAAATGTTTCGCCGGATGCAATTTCGATTACAGGCATGTGCGCGTGCGTTGCCGCTGGCATTGCTCTCGGCGTGACTTCAATTGCTGATTACCGAATCTTGTGGCTCATCGCCGCGCTAGGCGCGCAATTACGTCTGACTGCGAACATGCTCGATGGAATGGTTGCCATCGCTTCCAGTCGTACGTCGAAGACCGGTGAGCTTTACAACGAAGTACCAGACCGCATCTCGGACACGGCCGTTTTCATCGGAGCCGGCTTCGCGTGGGGCGGAAATGTTACACTCGGTTACGTCGCAACCATTCTAGCCATCTTCACCGCTTACGTTCGCGCGGCAGGAAAAATCGCCGGCGCGCCTAACGAGTTCTGTGGACCGATGGCAAAACAACATCGCATGCTGGTTATAACGCTCATCTGCGTTTACGCGGCAATCACGCCACGGTCCTGGCAGATGATCCTGTTCAACGATTCGCAGATCGGTCTGATGACTTTGGGGCTTGTAATCATCATTGCTGGCTGCGTAATCACAGTGATTCGCCGAGTCGGACGAATCGCACACGCGCTGAAATGAGCGAAATTACGCGCGAACGCCTCTTTGGATTCCGTCACGCCTTTGACGACCGCGTGACCGTTGTTCTCACGCTGACGGCTCTCATTCTGTTCCTGTTAGCACCAGTGCTGATTCTTATCGTGACCCGCACAGCCAACAGCACCAGCGATAAGAGAAAGGAACTCTGGGATCGTTACCGCTCCTGGATTTGGCTGGCGCTGTTCATCCTGATTCCGATTCTGGCAGGTGCGTTTTGGACGATCCTGGCCGTGGCCACACTGAGTTTTCTTTGTTATCGGGAATACGCTCGCATTACCGGCTTGTTTCGGGAACGAACCATTAGTCTCATTGTAGTGATCGGTATTCTCTTCATCACTTTCGCCTCGCTGGATAATTGGTACCGACTCTATGTTGCTTTATTTCCGTTGACAGTCGCGTTGATTGCGATTGGCGGATTGATCCCCGATCAACCAACGGGCTATATCCAGCGCGTCGGCCT
>DASTZJ010000203.1:0-3040 GCA_035764345.1 Candidatus Udaeobacter sp. | reverse complement strand
GAAACCGGACACCGCAATAATACCGAGGGATAAACAAACCGTTATCAACCCGGCAAAAAGCCAAAGCCCTCTTGTGCCGCGCCAGTAAAGCGTAAGAAGAATCAAGCCTGGCGCGACGATGCACGTCACGATGAGCGCGATCGCAGCGGCGAAATACCCGGCCTCACCCTCAAACGTAGAGACATGAAATGCGGCTGCGAGTGCTGCACCCAAAGCGAAGCCGAGAAATAGTCCGGCCGCGATACCGATAATCCCCGCTAGAATTCCGAAAAGAATTGCGCTGATGGAAAGTTTTTTTGTCGCGGGTTGCACGGGATGATCAGGGCGAATTTGCTGGGGTCTGGCTCTGGAGAAGGTCAATCCGCTGACGCGTTTTTTCGATTTCTACGATGAGACCCGAATAGTTCCACCGGCCAAGCGATTTGCTCGCTGCCACGTAAATCGTCCCTTTTCCTTTTGGGCCGGCAATAGGAATGGAGAGGTTCGCTTCACCTGATGCGCCGTTGACGTTCGTGTTTCCGGATACAAGAAATCCCTCTTTGATCGGCGAGCCGAGAGCCTCGATAACAGAAGGGTGCGCCTGCGCCCGGGCTAAAGCGTCTTTATAAACGTCAGTCGATTTTACCGCGCTGAACACGATCAAGACGACCGAGCCAACAAAAGCGACGAACAATATCAACATGCTGAAGCAGCCAAGCGGCACGAACCACTTCCAGTTTCGCTTCCACCAGTTGGGTCTTGGCGTTAGAGGAACCGCCGGATTTTGCTCCACGGAGTCTTTCTACTTCAGCGGCGAAGCTTTTTGCAATCATTCCTTGTACCTTGCGCTTCGTTCCAAGCGTGATGGGTCTGGCGCACGAGAAACGTCCTTCTCGCCTGGCATCAAAAGTAGTTGTCCGGTCACCAAAGACAGACAAGCAACAACTCCCGGTACCTTCAGCGTAAGGCTCAGACGCGGTCTCTTAACTGGGTCTTGCCGGCCGTACGCGCGCAATGAACGCAGCAATAGATTTGCCCATCGGCTTCCACACCGTGCCCAACGATCCGGCAGTTGCAGTGTGGGCAGACGGGCGCCAGCGCGTGGATCGCGCATTCGAAGCTGTCGAATGTGTGATGCTTTCCGGCTACGACCACTTCAAACGCCTTGTCATATTCATTTTCGCAAACTTCGCA
Organism: Candidatus Udaeobacter sp.; assembly: GCA_035764345.1. Lineage (GTDB taxonomy): Bacteria > Verrucomicrobiota > Verrucomicrobiia > Chthoniobacterales > UBA10450 > Udaeobacter. Next base: position 1,867 of record DASTZJ010000203.1, on the reverse strand, counting down.
TGTAGCCATACACAATTCTTTCGCGCCTCAGCAGCTTTGCGGCGGTGTCCACTTGTTTTTCGAGAGAGTAGAGATCACACGGGAAAGTGATACTTTTCCCTTGGAGGCGGTTATGGAAATACCAAAGCAACTGATCGGGTGTTTAGATGAAAACAAAGTTCGCTACGAGGTTCTGCATCATCCGGAGGCAGTAACTGCGCAACGAATCGCCCAAGCGGAGCGCGTGAAAGGCCGGCATCATGCCAAGGTGGTCATGGTCAAATCGGGCGACCAGCATTTAATGATGGTGCTGCCGGCGGACCACCAAATTGATCTGGAGAAGGCAGAGAAAGCGGTTGGCAAAGCTGTCTCGCTGGATAAGGAACAGGATTTCAAGTCGCTCTTCTCCGACTGCGCGATTGGAGCGATGCCGCCCTTTGGGAATCTCTATGGTCTGCCAACATATGTAGACAAGCACCTGGCGGAGCAAGACTACATTGTGTTCGAGGCGGGCACGCACACGGACGCGGTCAAGATGAGTTATCGCGATTACGAGAAAATCGTGAAGCCAAAAGTGGAAGACTTGTCGATCAAGCTGCAGCCGATGAAAGGAGCGTGAACTTTGCGCATTGCAGCGCACCGCGCGGGGAAAGGCCGCATGACGAGTGCGTTCACCGGTCTTGTTCTCTGGCTCGCTTGTGCAATTGTTCCGACACGCGTCGCAGCGGAGAAAGTTTCTCTTATTAATATCGACGGAGCGATTGGGCCAGCGACAGCGAGTTACATTGCGCGCAGCATTGAAGAAGCCCAGTCGCGGAATGCCCAGTGTCTAATCATTCAGCTCAACACACCTGGCGGTCTGCTCGATTCGACGCAGAAGATTGTGCAAAGCTTTCTTGGCTCTCCAGTGCCGGTCGTCGTCTATGTCGCTCCGACGGGAGCCACTGCGACTAGCGCAGGTTGTTTCATCACCATCGCGGCCAGCGTCGCGGCGATGGCTCCGGCCACCACAATCGGCGCGGCGCATCCGGTCTCGATAGGCGGTTTTCCCAGTGGCGGAGAGGAAAAGACCGACGAGACGATGAAACAGAAGTTGGAGAATTTTTCCGTGAGCTATATCGAGACAATCGCTGGAAAGCGCCAGCGTAACGTCGAATGGGCCAAATCTGCCGTAAAGGAAAGCGCATCGATTACTGCTGAGAAAGCGCTTCAATTAAAAGTCATTGATCTGATCGCCGCGGATGTCTCCGACCTCTTACAAAAATTAAACGGGCGCGTCGTAGACGGGAAGACGCTCAAGACGGCGGGCGCGGAGGTTTCGGAGATCAAGATGTCGGCTTCGGAACACGTCTTTCAAAAACTTTGGCGACCCGAGGTGATGTTCATTCTCATGCTCATCGCGATTTATGGAATCATCGGCGAACTCACCACGCCGGGAGCAATTCTTCCGGGAGTCGTGGGCGCGATCGCTTTAGTCCTCGCCCTTTACCTCGCGGCGATTCTCCCGGTCAACGTCACTGGCCTTGTCTTGATCGCGCTCGCGTTGATGCTCTTTATTTTTGACGTTTATGCGACGACGCACGGGGTCTTGACGATCGGCGGTATCGTTGCGTTTCTGATCGGTTCGCTCATGCTCTTCAATCGTGGCGACCCGCTCTTTCGTTTATCGTTAAACTACATTATTCCGGCAACACTCGTTACCGCGGCGTTCTTTGTTTTCGTCATCGGCAAAGGGCTGCGCGCGCAGCTCCTGCCAGTGAAGGTGGGAGCCGGAACGTTGATTGGAAAAACGGTGACTGCATTGACGCCAATCGATTCGCGCGGCGGCAGGATTTTCGTCGAAGGTGAATATTGGAACGCGGTCAGCGACGCGCCTATCGAAAAAGAT
>DASTZJ010000202.1:0-10007 GCA_035764345.1 Candidatus Udaeobacter sp. | reverse complement strand
CCGTGCGCCCGAGCGGGGGTAGGGTGGCCTCTCCTGTGAGGTGGCCCGGTAGGAATGCTTTTTTTGGCATGCGGTCTATCTTTTTCTGCATCTTTTTTCCTTTTGTGTTGTTATCGCTTTTGTTATCACTTGGCCTTCTCCCCCAAGCGACATTAGGGACTGGCTTTTTGTTTTGAAGCTTGGTTTGCGCTTGTCATAGCCCCTCGCGGGCGCGTGAAGATCATTCGGAAAGACCAAGCGACGACCAAGTGACAACACGCTTTCAGGTTGTTGCACGTTGACAATAGGGATTTTACCTAGCGTTGTTGCGCTGTTACAGTGTGGAAGGTTGGGGTTCCATCTGTAATAGGCTGGCTTGCGATTTGTTTTCGCGTCGGTTGTTTTCCTAATCGCGCCAACCTTGATTAGTCTTGCAATCACATATCCAGCGCCTTGTTGAGTTAGCCCGGTACGGTCTGCAAGGCTCAACTGCGATATGGGAAATTCCTTTTCAGATGGGCGAATGATCGGCACAACAGGAACGCTTCTCGTTGTGGCTCTGTCTGTAGCTTGTCGAACAATACCCGCTCGGAGCCGGTCATCTCCTTTTCTTTTTTCCCACGAAATGACTTCCACGCATTGCGAAATTCCTGCATGTGATCGTCCCGACCGGTACTGACCTTATCGCGATACAGCTCGTGGTGTTGAGCAACAATACGCTCGGATAACTGGAAGCCGAATTTGTGGTATAGCTCTCCGGTCAGCTTTGCCAAGACCCCGTTGCGTGTCCCTCTTTTTGTGATGGGATACTTCGCCAGCACTTCATCGATTAACCGCTGCGTTGAAGAAGAAGCAAAGCCCCCTCTGTGCTGATAAGAGTAGTTATTTACTTCTTTATCTCTTACAAGTTCCCTAGGGCCTAATGAGTTACTTGTAAGAGTGGGCACTGTTTGGAGCTTCTTCTTGTCTTTCCAGATGGTCGAGCAATGGCCGAATTGTGTCAGCCAAGATCAGTTCGATTTCGCCAGTGGACGGGTTGAGCGAGCCGGGAACGCGGATTGCGCGCCCCACATCCTGATTTGCTGTCCTATCATTAGGAAGATCTCGCAGACTCCGTCCTGAATCGGCGCGTCGATGGATTCACAAGTGTCGTTGAGTAGGTGTGTCCATTCGGCGACCGGACGCGGCTCATTCGCCAGGATGAAAACGTGATAACCGCGTCCGCTTGCCGAAAGTATCAGGTAACGGTCCCGATATTCAAGCATCAGCGTAAACGCGCAGATCGCGCGATTCTTCGCGAGTTCATCCTGTCCGTGCTCGTGTGCGTCGAAATCGAGCGCGCCCCAGGTGGACTCATTGGCCTTATTTTTCGGATACAGGCCCATCGAGGTCTTGCGCTTTGCGTTGCCAGTGATCGTGTCATACGTCCATGGCGCGTGAATGTCTCATCTTCGATGCGGATCGGCTTTGGAGTGTCGCGGCTTCCCTTCATCATCAGTCCAAGCGACCAGAAAATGCGAAATCGGATTATCATTTGCCATATGCCTTACGAGTCTGATGAATTCGCTTTTAGTTAAAAGGGCGTCGATCGTGACCGGTGGCTGCCTTGTTACCTTTGCTGGCAGCCGTGGCTCGGTTGCCATGATTTCGGGCAAGCTCACGGCTTGGTGGTTGCTGGCGGAAGAGTGGTCGCCAGAGAAATCTTCCCCAGCTTTCCGAATGCCGAGGACATCAAAGAGAGACGAACCCTAGGGATGCCTTTTGATCTGAAAGCTGAACAATTCTTGTTCCGGGTTATTGACCGGATCGTATTCCACAAACCCGTTCTGCACAGTTGAGTTGATGCCGTAGCTCGTGACAGTGAGGACTTTACCGTCTTCGCTTACGTTAAGCACGTTGTAGTTGAATGTGTCAGGACTGTAGAAGTCAGCTGGTTGACGCAATCTGTCAGCGTTCGGATCACCCAAGCGCCTGACATTCTGCAAGGCATGATAGCCCGCCAAGCCAATGGGTTCGAGGTTCGTGGCGATCTGAGCATTGGCAATGCTGTCTGCGAGCTTCTTTACCAGCGCGAAGCTGTGATTTGAAATAAGGTCCGGACCAGTTGCGCCGAGCGGGCCGCAAACGACCTCGAAGCAATACGGCACCTTTACGTAGCTCGCTTGAACACCGGTCTGGCCGGTAGGTGAGTAAAGCAGTTCGTTGATGCGATTTTGATGGTCGTCGGTTGCGAGAAAAACCACGTTGTGAATTCGATGATCCGCGATGTATTTGAGCAACTCATTACGCTCCGCGCGATAGCCACCCATCCACGACTTGCCACCATCGCTGTTAACAGGCGCGTAGGTGCTGGCAGCTGGTGTTAGGGCCAGCGTGGTGCCAGTGGCAATTGTGCAGTTGTTATTTACCGAAAACGTCGTGCCGTCGGTGTTGACGCCGCTGATGTTTGTATTCGCTGGAACGCCGGTGCCCGAGACGCCCTGGCCCGCAACAAGGCCGACCGTACTGCCAACTGTAACCGTCCTCGTGTTGTTCGTGGAGCCGGTAGTGACGATCGAGGTAATCGAACCGAGTGTGCCGTATTCCGCGGTGGTCGGCGGATTGACTAGCGTCAGGCTTCCGCCGATTGGCCCGATCTGATCGATCGGATCGGAAATGTTGATGGATTTCCACGTTGTGCCTGCCTGTCCCGCATCGAGAAGTGTTTGCTCAAGCCACGCAAGCTGCGTTGCACCCAGCATCGTGCGGTTGGGATTGTCGGCGCGCGACCCGGTTTCGTCGGCATTTGCGGCAGTCTTCATCCGGATGTCGCGATATGTGCGACAATCCGTGTTGATGAAGATCACATTCCTGCCCCATTGCTGTGCGAAGTAGAGTTGGCGCGTGCCGTTCGTGCGGGGATCCGACGGCGCATTGATCAGGCCACGCTCTTTCATCGGCTGATAGTTCTCGAAAACTTGCTGCAACGTTTGGAAGCCACCGCTCTTGTTAATGAAGGGAACGCTGCCGTCGTTTGGAGTTACATCATTGGCAGAGTTGCGCGCGTCTACGCCTGCGCCAGTGGGAAAGTCGAAGGGTGGACTCCCAGTGGTGCTGCCGACGCCTCCGCCGGCGGGAGCGCCGCCATTGATGTATTGTTTGTTCCCTAGTTCGTGGTTGTCGTACGTTGTGTAATTGCCCTGTCCCGCAAAGAACGTTTGCAAGCAGTTCTGGCCACCGATGTTCACAGGCAGAAATTGCTCGCGATATTTGCGCGAGAAGTCATCGAATAACCGCGACTGAGTCGCCGTTGGAACAATGACCGTGGGATCGGGAATGTTCCCGGTGCTGTGCACGGCCGGCGATCCGATGCTCGCAGAGGTCTCATATTCCGTGTCCCCATCGAACATGAAGAAATCCAAGTTCTTTGCAGGCACCTGGCTCGCGAGGGCATAAGGGCGGATTAGTCCATCACAGTCCCCGCTGAACGCAAAATGGACCGGAGCGTCGGCTGTCGGGTTGGGAGCGGTTTTAAATCTGCCGACATTGCTTGTGACCGAGGCATTGGTGGTTTGGAACCTGTAGTAGTAAACGGTTCCTGGCTCCAAGCCGCCGACATTGCTCTTTACGGTGTAATCCGTCGGCGAACCAGCAGTGCCTGCGGGCAATGTAGTCACTCCCGTGGTGAACGTCGGATCTGTGCCGATTTGCACGTTGATTGCCGTTGGTTGCGGATTGGCTTCGTCCTTAGCGCGTGTCCAGACGATGATGTCATTGGTAGTTGCATCACCGCCAGCGACCCCGAGGAAAGTGACGTCGGCATCGGCACTCGTGGTTTTGAGCATGTAGCCTGCGACGAGCGCCAAAGTTACGACCCGAAATGAAGCGAAGTTTTTCATATTATGCGTTGTTGGTTTGTTGGTTGATTGCTGGAAAACGTCGAAGAAACCTGAAGCGTGTGGCGATTTGAAGGCGTTTTTGTGAAACTTTCGTGACGCTTCCGCACTACACTTCGCACGCCTGGTCGATTGCATGCGCCGTTGGCGCGACGCCACGGATCCGAGTCTGGAACGATGGCGCGAGCGAGCAGGAAGCTCGCTGCCGCAGGGGGCGGGGCGATTAAACGATCAATCGTCGTCAGCCCGCCCCTACTGAAAATACGGTCGGATCCTGGCGTATTTCTTGTCGCCGATTCCGTTAACCTTTTTTAAGTCATCAGCGCTGCGAAATGGCCGCGCGGCAATAATTCGAGCGGCCATGATTGGTCCGATGCCGGGAATCATTCTCAATTCCTTGTCCGTGGCGGTGTTGATGTCGATCCTGCCGAGCTCGATCTTTTCTTTTGCATGCGACTTTTTAGCCTCAGCTGAGACGACAGTGACGGCCGAAGGGCTTACTGGAGGCGGCGCAGAAATTCGGTGAAATGTATTCGCCAGAGGCAACGTCCGGGCTCGAACGTTCTTTTCGGCTACGAAGACACTAAAAGGCGCCGGCTTTTGAGCATGTGCATTTAGTCGACCGGCATCAACGCCCCATCCTCCGATTTTTTCCTGTCTCGCTTCGTCCTCGAATTGTTGAAGTTTTTCTACTTCTAGTCGCGAATTTTTTAAACCCGGTGGCACAGCTTTAAATCCGTAGTTCCGCCCAAGCCCGTTGCGAACCAACTGCTCGCCCAAGTCACCGTCTTTGGTCTGCACAAACGCGTAAAAGCGCTCCATCTTACTGCGGCCCATCGCGTCGGTCATATGCGTAAACACCGTGAACGGTTGGGAAAGTTTCTCCCGCGTGAACGCCTTTGCCGCTTCGCCTACTTCGATTGCCTGCGGCACAGTGATTCCAAAATATTTCGCTTGCTCGACCAAACGCGCGGGGGTTAACGCATCGGTTTCCGGCGCGTCGACTAGATAAAGGCGAAAGAGGTATTCCTTCGCGCCAACGCTCGCGTGGAAGCTGTCACCGTCATTCGCCGGGTTCATAATGAGCCGGCAATTCTCAAGAACGACCCAATTCCTGGTTCCGTCGCGTGCTCCGAGATCGACAGTCGCCGTCAAAAGAATAACAACGGCAACAAGTGCTACCTTGTGGCGCAGGTGCGTACGTTCCGCGATCCGGAACGCGTAACTGGAAAGCTTGCGCAACATCACAATCACGATATTTGCAGCCGCGCCAAATGCGCGGCGTACGTGGCGACAATCCCGCCCAAGACGCTGCCAGCAATGACGTCGCTAACAAAATGATAGTTCATCGCCACAAGACTCACGAGCATTGCAGCGCAGAGAACGATGGCTACGACCTGTACGGTTCGACTGTGGGGCAACGCAATTACCCACACAGTGGCGAACCCCAGGATTCTGCAAGCGTGACCGGATGGAAAGCTGCCGATATCGTCGCCACGCTGAAACGGATGGAAACCGTACGTACCGGTACCGATGAGCGATGGATTATCATAGGTCCAAGTTTCCGGCCAATAGCGACCGCAAACATCCCCTAGCGAGATGCGAAAATCATCGGCAACGATCACGCTGAGACACGCGACGAGCAGCACCTTCTGCCAGCGCATAAATGGTCCCCACGCCCGTCGAACCATTAAGATCGTCAAAACCAGAGCCGACCAATTCTGGACTTCTGGCGGCGGATAAGTAAGCCATCGAAAAACCTGAACCGTGTTGATGTGATGGCGATAAACAAAGAACGCCACGGGGCGGTCAATCCAGAAGTAACACACTAACACCGCAGAAATGCATAAAACCGTTATAACTAACGTCCGAAGCAGCAATCTGCGATACTCGGGTTCGGGGATTGTCATGCCGCCGGCACCTCGAACTGACTCATGAGCTTGAATGTTTCGTAGCGCTTCGCAATTTCCTCCATCGAAAGAGTGCGCAAACGTTCCAGACTGAACGCTTCCACACAAAAACTCGCCAGCACGCTGCCGTAAATCATCGCTCGGCGCAGATCATTAAAATGCACTTTTTTCACGGTGCCAGCGAGATAGCCGGCCATGCCACCAGCGAATGTGTCCCCTGCACCGGTGGGGTCGTGAATGTCTTCGAGCGGATAGGCGCCGCAGCTGAAAAATTGATCACCTTCGCCAAAGAGCAGTGCGCCGTGCTCGCCTTTCTTTATCGCAACATACTGCGGCCCCATTTTTCGAATGCTGCGCCCCGCCTTGATAAGGCTGGTCTCCTTGGTGATCTCGCGTGCTTCGCTGTCGTTTAAGATAAGGAGATTCACGCGCCGAAGCAGCGCATCGAGGTCCGGTCGCGCTGTCTCGATCCAGAGATCCATGGTGTCAGCGACAACGAAACGGGGACGCTTCATCTGGACGAGCACATGCGCTTGCAACGAAGGGGCAATATTGGCCAGCAAAACAAAATCGGTGTGACGATATGACTCCGGCAGCACTGGTTTGAAATCTTCGAATACGTTCAGCGCAATGGAGCGCGTCTCGCGCGTATTCAAGTCCCAGGAATATTCACCCGACCAGCGGAAAGTTTTTCCATTCGCACGCTGCACACCCTCGCTATCAATCTTGCGCGACTTCCAAAACTGAAATTCGGATTTGGGAAAGTCGCTGCCCACGATTCCGACTAATCGAACCGGTGAAAAGAAACTCGCGCCCAGCGCGGCGTAGGAAGCCGATCCGCCTAACAAGTCGGAATGTTCCTCTACCGGGGTCTTAACTGTGTCGATTGCAATCGAGCCAACAACGAGAACAGACATGATGAGAGTTAAATTGTAAAAAAGGTTACAAGGTTAAAAAGTCGGTGGTCAGTGGTCTCTCTACGCCAGCATGTCGGTGGCGCAGCGCGCGTAATCAACAATGCTGTGCGCCTTGAGCAAGGCGGAAACCATGACAACACGCTTGGCTCCGGCATCGATCACCTGCTGAAGATTGTCGATGTTGATCCCGCCAATACAGAAAATCGGGATGCTCGCATCGAGATGAACGTGCCTGATGTCGCCCAACCCGATTGGTGTGTAACCGGGTTTCGTTGGTGTGGCGAAGATCGGACCAAATCCGATGTAATCAGCGCCTTCGCCCTGCGCCGTGTGCGCCTGAGTCAGACTGTGCGTCGATTTACCTACAATCAAATCTCTTCCAGCCTTTTGGCGTGCAACAAGAACTGAATCGTCGTCCTGTCCAACGTGCACGCCTTCGACGGGAACTTGCGCCGCGATCTCGGCATGGTCATTCACAATCAGCGGCGTGTCAGATCGAGCAGTGATTTCATGAATCTCAGAAGCGAGATTGACCAGCTCGTCGATCGATTTTCCTTTTCCGCGAAGCTGAATGAGATCCACACCACCGGTGACCATTTGTTCGGCGACACGATTGCAATCCCGCAGTTGTGGGATGTAACCGAGATCAATGATTCCGTAAAGACGGCATTCGCTTAGCGCTCTCATTGTCGCAGCGCAACCTTGTAAATGCGCATTCCATCCCTCGCAAATTACAAAGGCCGCCTCTCGCGACTGGACGCGGTTCTACCTCGGCGCTGTAGTGGGAGCTTCTCCAGCAAAAGATCGAATCGAATCGTCGCCGACGGTAATCACTTCGCCGCTAAACGGTGGCGCCGGTTTTGCCGGAAAGAGCGGCCGCAAGACCGCGAATGTTTGCGATACAAACGCAATGGAGACGAGGATGAACACTGCTGCACACTTCATGTCCGCCGCTCTTAGCAAGATCAAGCAGCATGGCAAGCAAAATTTTTGCGCGATCACGGTAATTAAGGGCAAGCCCTCGTGACTCGTGATTCGTTGAAACGTTACATGGCCGAAAGGATCTTTTTAACTTTGTAACTTTTTGACCAGTCAACCTGGCGAAGCAGATTCCAGTTTGCGATCTGCGGTTTCCGATTAATTTTCCACGCCGATGCCACAGTTTGCATACCGTGCCCGCGACGCGCAGGGCAGCCTGATTGAGGGCGTACTCGATTGCGCAGATCGAGCGGTCGCCATCCGACAAATTGAATTGCAAAAATGTATTCCCGTTCGGATCGAATTAGTGGGGCCAGAGGCAAAAGCGGCTCAACGAGATGGCGCGACGCCAGCGCCTCCGACGCAGAACCTGAAAATTCCGCACGGTCAGCTGCTTGTTTTTACCGAGCAGCTCGCCCATTTGCTGCAAGCCGGCATGACGCTCGACGAAGCGCTCTCAATCTTGGAAAAACGTTTGAAGCAGCCGCGCGTCCAACAAATGACGCACACGCTGCATCAGGCACTAGTCGACGGCCGCAGTTTCTCGCAGGCACTCAGCGAACTGCCGCGAATTTTTCCGCCGCTCTATGTAAATTTAGTCGCCGCCGGAGAAGCCAGCGGAGCGCTGCCGCAGATTCTGCTCCGCCTGGTCAAACATTTGATGCAGGCGAAAGAACTGCGAGACCGTGTGCAACAAGCGTTGATTTATCCGGCCTTTCTCGCGCTGGCTGGCGCCGCTCTCATTACAATTTTTATAACGTTCATGGTGCCGCAGTTAAGCGGATTCATGGCGCAAACCGGCGGCGCGCTTCCATTGCCCACGCGGATTCTGCTGCAGATTCATCATGCGATTACGGGTTATTGGTGGGTTGGCGTGCTGGCGGGGATCAGTGCAGTCATCGGTTTCCGCGCGCTCGTTCGCAGCGATGAAGGGCGCATCGGTTGGGATCGTTTCCGGCTGATGATTCCCGGATACGGCCGGGTGATTCGACACCGATACTACGCACAATTCTCGCGCACGCTGGGAACCTTGATGGAAAATGGAATACCGCTGCTCCGTTCACTCGATCTGGTAACTGAAATTGCGGGGAACCGATTCCTCGAACTCAAGTTGGGCGAGGTTCGCAAGGCGGTCATCGATGGCGCGACACTCTCAGCGGCGTTGCAAGCGCAAAAGCTATTTCCCGATTTGTTCACGGACATGATGGCGGTGGGAGAACAAACAGGACATTTCGCGGAGACCATGCAGGCTATCGCCGACGTTTATGAGCGGGAACTGGACAAGACCGTTGGCCTGATCTCGCAATTGATTCCGCCGGTTATCATTGTCGTGATCGCCGTTCTGGTTGGTCTGGTTGTTTTCAGCATTCTATCGGCAGTATTCGAGATGACACACAGCCTGCAATTCAGGCCACATTGAAACTGAAAGCTTGCAATCAAGCCTGTGCTCGAATAATCTCGCCCGCTCAATGTTAGTTCGCGCCGTCTTTGCGATATTGTTCGCCGCGATTTGCCGCGTGTACGCACAGGAAGCGTTGACCGATGCTCTTCCTGCTCCGGCTGACGCGACGGGGCAGCCAGTTCCAGAGAGCGCCTGGCTCGATCTGCGCCAAAACGAGTCTCAAAATTCCAAACCGCAGAATGCTCCTGCTTGGGTTGAAGCGCTGACCCTCCTACCGGCTGAAACGACAGAAGGCGCTCCCACGTCCAAAAGCGTTTTTCGCATTCGCGTCACGCAACCGAGCCCGGATTATCAGATTCTTTTTTTCCGCCTGTTCTTCGATGACAAAGCAGATCAGCAGCCTGAGTTAATCGCCTGGGACGAGTCTGGCACGCACGTTTTGCGCTCCGGCACGCTTGGTGCAGGAATGAATCTGCCGAGCTCGGATTCGGTGCTCATTCCGATGACCGGCGCGTCTTCCATCGATATCGAAGTACCCGGCGATGGGAAAACGGTGCGAGCTGCGTATCTCGATTGGATGACCAGCAGCGAAGTTGTGCATCCTGTGAACGCAGAGCATCGCGATATGATTCCCGAACCTTTCTCATCGGCGCCGACACTGCATACGCCCCCTGACGACGTTGAGAATTTTGGAACCGTTACGGCAACCCTCGCGCCAGAGACAATCCGGATCAACGGACAAACCCAGGAGAGCGCTGCATTTCAATTTCCAATCGAAGCGCAACCGCTGACGGCCTTATTGACGTTTGAAATCGCCAACCCGCGCATTGACGCTCCACCGGAAGTTTATCTCAACGGCCAGGACATTGGGGCAGTTTCCCTCACGCTGCCTGATCTGGCCGATCCCGGTTACCGCGGCGAAGCGCAACCGCTCGCCACGCAGATG
>DASTZJ010000201.1:0-10733 GCA_035764345.1 Candidatus Udaeobacter sp. | reverse complement strand
GGATTCTCGCTCTCGCGGCAAAACGCTTTGGCGCAGGACGCGTGGTTGGCATTGATATCGATCCGAAAGCGATCTCGATCGCCGAAGCGAACGCACACCTGAACAAAATCGATAACGTCGATTTTCGCTTGGGCGATCTCCGCAAGTGGAAACCGACCCGCACGAGAGACGTTGTCGTCGCGAATCTATATAGCGACTTGTTGATTGACGTTCTGCCGAAACTAAAACGGTGTAATTGGCTCATTCTCTCCGGTGTGCTGCGCAGGCAGGAGAACGAATTCCTGGGTGTTCTGCGACGGGAGAACATCGAGATCATAAAAGTAAACCGTCGCGGGAAATGGATCGCTGTATTGGCGAGCTGCAGCGGCACCCTGCCTGCCAGGCCGTAGGTCGCCGCAGCGACCTGAACATCGGTAAGCGGCGGATCTTCCCGGCGACAATTTTCAGTTTATTTTGCGACCGCCATCGACCGCCGCTACAGTAAAAGAAATGCAGAATGAACAACTTGCCTATGTCGCCGTCACGCCGTACTCGATGCGCAAATCGCGCACCGGCGGCATCCTTGGCCGGTTGATTTCCCGCACAGGACTCGACCTGGTTGGCGGACGCATGTTCGCGCCGAGTCTGGAATTAGCCAAACGTTATGCCGAGACGATCGTGACGGAAACCGATCTGCGTCATCGCGCGACACAAGAGTTAATTCGCGACTACGTAGTGAAGAATTTCACCGGCGAGAAAAATGGACAGCGTCCCCGCGTGTTGTTCCTCATTTTTCGCGGCTCGGACGCAGTGGAAAAGATTCGTCACACCGTTGGCCACATTGTGCACGAGCGGACCAGCGGCGAAACGATTCGCGATACCTACGGCGATTACATCACCGATGATTCAGGCGAGGTGACCTACTTTGAACCTGGAGTCTTGGCGGCGTTCGACCCAACGGCGGTCGAGCGGGACTTGAAACTCTGGGCGGGATTTTCTGATTCTGACGGTGGAATCCTGGATCGTGTCGTCCCCTTCCCGGATAACGCGCAGGTCGAAAAGACTTTGGTTCTGATTAAGCCTGACAATTTCAGGTTTCCAAATCTGCGGCCAGGCGGCGTCATCGAAGTATTTTCGCGATCGGGGCTCTCCATCATCGGATTCAAAGTTCATCAGATGAGCGTTGCACAAGCGAGGGAGTTCTACGGCCCGGTCCTGCCAGTCCTCGAGAAGAAGCTCGGCCCCAAGAGCGGGCGCGAAAACTGGGAAAGCATTATTGAGTTTATGGCTGGGCGAAAGCCCGGCGAATGTCCGCCCGCAGAACACGACGCTCCCGGGACGGAAAAATCGATCGCCATTGTTTATCAAGGCGTGGACGCCGTGCGCAAGATTCGCGACGTGCTCGGCCCAACCGATCCTGCCAAGGCGCCGCCGGGCTCGATCCGGAGAGAATTCGGGCAGACGATCATGATAAACGCCGCGCACGCCTCGGATTCTCCTGAGAACGCGAAGCGCGAAATGGCAATCATTCGAATCGACGAGAATAATTTCAAACCTCTGATTGAAAACTTCTATGGCCACCAATAGTTTGCGCTCCATTTTGAACCATCCCACAACCATCCCAACTCCTATGGAAATTTCCGAACGCGCCGCTCAACTGAGTCCTTCGCTTACTCTCTCGATTGATAGCAAGGCCAAAGCCATGAAAGCCGAAGGCATTGATGTCTGCGGCTTCGGCGCAGGAGAACCGGATTTCGATACGCCCGAACATATAAAAAGGGCAGCGATCGAGGCATTGGAGGCTGGCTTTACAAAATACACGCCGAGCGCTGGCATTCCGGAACTGCGTCAGGCGATCGCGGAAAAATTGGCTACCGATAACGATCTGAATTATCGCGCCGCCCAAGTCATCGTGAGCAACGGTGCAAAGCATGCGTGCTACAACGCGATTCTCGCAACATGCCAGCCCGGCGACGAAGTCATCATCCCGGCGCCCTATTGGGTCAGCTACCCGGATATGGTCAGACTGGTCGGCGCCGAACCCGTGATTGTGCCGACCAGCGAGCGCAACGGTTGGAAAATGCGAGCCGAAGACTTTGAGAATGCCATGACCCCTCGCACGAAGATGTTGATCATGAATAGCCCCGGCAATCCAACCGGGGCCGTTTACACGCGTGAAGAATTGCAGGCGATTGTGGATGTTGCTGCTGAAGAAGATATCTACATTTTGTCGGATGAAATTTACGAGAAACTCGTCTACGACGACGCGAAACATGTGAGCATCGCATCGCTCTCGCAGGCATCATACGATCTGACGATTACAATCAACGGCTTCAGTAAATCCTATGCGATGACAGGTTGGCGCCTCGGTTACCTAGCTGCGCCTGAAGCCGTGGCCAAAGCGGTCGATTCCATTCAAAGCCATACTACATCCAATCCTTCTTCTTTCTCGCAGTACGGCGGGCTCGCAGCTTTAAAGGGCGATCAGCAGCCGGTGACCGACATGCGCGAAGAGTTCGATATGCGACGCAATTACATGTTCGACCGCGTCTCGAAGATTTCCAACGTTACTGCAGTCAAACCAGAGGGCGCATTTTACGTGCTCGTGAATATCAGTCAGCTTGGTCTGACATCGCAAAATTTCGCCGATCGCCTGCTAAGCAAAGCTAACGTCGCGGTCGTTCCGGGAGCTGCCTTCGGTGACGATCGCACGGTCCGGCTCAGTTACGCCACCAGCATCGACGTCATTAAAAAAGGGCTGGACCGCTTCCAGGACTTTTGCCGGACGCTGTAAGGTGCAACACGTTCTCCTGAACGCGTTGCTAAAATAACTGCGTCTTCGGAGAAGCCGATCCACCTTGCGCTCTCATTTGCCAGCCTTCTAGTGTTGTGCAATGCCCGGTTCTCTCGCGCTCATCCTTCACGCGCACCTGCCGTTCGTTCGCCATCCCGAACACCAGCATTTTTTGGAAGAAGACTGGTTCTTTGAAGCAATAACAGAGTGTTATATCCCACTGGTGCGCATGATGCAGCGCCTGATCGATGAGCGTGTGCCGTTTAAACTTGCCATGTCGCTCACGCCAACGCTTTGCGCAATGGTGCGGGACAAGTTGCTTTGCGATCGTTACGTGCGGCATCTCGATCTTTTAATCGATCTCGCTGCACGTGAACGAAAACGGAACCGCAATCACCCGCAGCTCTGCGAGCTCGCAGATTTTTATTTCGATACTTTTCGCGAAACCCGGCGCTTCTTTGTCAACGAATGCAAATGCGATTTGCTGTCCTCTTTTCGAGAACTGCGGGAAAGCGGCGAGCTTGAAATCATTGCCTCGGCCGCCACGCATGGTTTACTTCCCCTGCTCCAGTCCACGTCAGGCGGATCGTCCGAAGCAGCACGCGCTCAGATTTTGATCGGACGCGATATCTATTCCGATCTTTTTGCTGCGCAGCCCACCGGCTTTTGGCTGCCTGAATGCGCTTACGCGCCAGGTCTCGAGTCTATTCTGCAAGACGCAAACATTCGCTGGTTCGTTCTCGACGCGCACGGCTTGCTGTTTGGAAAGCCGCGTCCGCGTCGCTCAATTTATGCACCTTGTTATACGCCGGCCGGGCCGGCCGCGTTTGCACGCGATCGCGATTCCAGCCAGCAGGTTTGGAGCTCACAGGGAGGTTATCCTGGCGACCCTGCTTACCGTGAATTTTATCGCGACGCGGGCTTCGATCTTCCAATGGAACATCTGGGACCAGTGGGTCGCGGCACCCGAAAATTTTCCGGCATAAAGTATCACCGCATCACCGGGCCGGGTGACGAGAAGCAATTATACGATCCAGTCGCTGCGGAAAGAGTTGCCGAAACGCAGGCCCTTCATTTTCTCGATGAACGCCGGCGTGAAATCCGCGAAACCACCGCGACAGGGTTCGATTCCATTGTGGCCGTTCCGTTCGACGCCGAGCTCTTTGGACATTGGTGGTTCGAAGGCCCACATTTCCTTGAAATCTTGATTCGCCAGGCTACAAACGAACGCGATTTTCGCCTCTCGACGCCGAGCGAATATCTGGCTGCACATCCTACGCAGCAAATTATTGAGCCAGCAGCCTCAACATGGGGCGAGAACGGCTACTTTGAAGTTTGGCTGAATCCAAGTAACGCGTGGATTTATCCGCAGCTGGACATTGCGGCACAGCGGATGAGTGAAATTGCACGCAAACATGCTTCTGCTGCTGTAGGGCAACCGCTCCTGTTGCCAAGCGGGAACCCGGCAGGCGGAGCGCCCGCCCTACAATTTGCCGATCGCATTCTAAAGCAGCTTGCTCGTGAACTTCTATTGGCCCAATCCAGCGATTGGGCGTTCTTGATCAAGACCGGGACAGCGCGTGAATACGCAACCAAGCGCACTATCGATCATCTTTCCCGCTTCAACCGTTTACACGATCAACTAGACATGAATACAGTGGATGAAGAATTTCTGCGCGAGTGCGAATCGCGCGATAACCTGTTTCCAAACGTGAACTGGCGTTATTACGTCTAGGCCACTTGTCATTCCGAGCGAAGTCGAGGAATCTCTGGCTGTTCTCCTCTACCTTGTTTTTATCTAATTTAGAGATGTCTCGACTCCGCTCGACATGACAGCAAAGGCCAAGACTGCGATTCTGATGGCGTTCTTAGCCTCTGCCGTGCTAGCACAAGAATCTCCAACGCCAACTCCATCGGCGATACCTGAGGAATCTCCTGCTTTGTCGATCTCGCCGGCTGAATCTGCCACGCCGCCGCCCGCTCCTTCCGCTTCATCCGCACGAAGCGTCCGAATCAGTTTTGTTCCGCCGCCGTTGGAAGGAAAGATCAGCCTGGGCATTTACGACGCGAAAGGCAAGCTTGTGCGCGTTTTGCACCAGGAAGCCGACCTCAACGAATTCAAAATCGGCGCAGATGCGCTGGTGACGCAATGGGACGGAAAAAATGACGATGACGAAGATTTGCCCGCCGGGAAATATCACGCTCGCGGTTATCTCGTCGGTGCACTCAAAGTGGAAGACCTGAGCCAAACCGCAGCGTCTGCCCCCGAAAACAACTCGGTTGCCAGCGTCAAAGTAAAACTTATGCCAAATCCGCTGGCCAACGACAAACGAGCAATCGTCGAGCTGGCCGCGGGGTTTGACAGCGACGGCAGCTACTTGAAAACAAACGACGATCTGCCCTTGTTCACGGTAAGTGAGTCGCCGAATTTGACTCGTGTATCGATTATGAAGAAGGGCGATAAAGCGGTCGAGATTTGGCAGACCGACAGGGCTGGTTTTCACCAACTCCGCATCTCAAATGCGGACCAAATAATGGCTTTCGATTGCGGCGAGTTCGAATTGAAATGATCTGTAGCGGCAGTCTGAGACTGTCGATTCCAAAGAACGGTGCTTGACACAAGCACCGCTACAACGCAAGCGATTGCTAATCCAAATGGCCTCGACTCCCGAGTTTCAATATACAGTTGGTAAGACTGCCAGCTTTAGCGGCACGGCGCTGCATACGGGCGATAAAGTCACTTTGAAATTGCATCCCGCGCCGGTGGATCACGGAATCAAATTTAAGCGGAAAGATCTACAGGATGAGCCGACCATCGATGCGAAGATCGAGAATCTCAAAACAGTCGAGCGCGCCACGACCATCGGCGAAGGCTCAGTGCGCGTGCACACAGTAGAGCATATCCTGGCTGCACTCTCGGCAATGGGCGTGGACAACGCCATCGTGGAGATGGACGCAAACGAGCCGCCAATCGGCGACGGAAGCGCGCAGCCTTATGTCGATCTTATCAAGAAAGCTGGTGTAACTGCACAGGACGAGCCGCGAAAATTTTTCAACGTGCGCGAAGTGATGCACGTGGAAGCGAAAACCGGCACTGTGCTTGTTTTGCTGCCGGACGACAAATTTCGCATCTCATGCACGCAGGCGGGACCGAATAACCGCTTCACACAATTCTTGTCGATGGAAGTTACACCCGAGGTTTTCGAACGCGACATCGCTCCGGCGCGAACATTTGTTTACTACGAAGATGTTAAGCCGCTCATGGATAAAAACTTGATCAAGGGCGGCAGTCTCGAAAATGCGATTGTGGTGCGCGGAGACGCGGTGCTAAGCAAGGAACCGTTGCGTTTTGGCGACGAATTCGTGCGGCATAAAATCCTCGATATCATCGGCGATCTCGCGCTGGTCGGCCGCCGAATCCGGGGCCATGTCGTGGCCGTAAAACCTGGTCACGCCACCAATGCGGACCTGGCCCGCTCGATTGCCCGCGAGCAGACGCGCAGAAGCGCTTTGGCCGCGCCCAGAGCAATGCCAACCGGGGACAGCGAACTCGATACCGACCAGGTAATGCAAATCTTGCCGCATCGTTTCCCGTTTCTGATGGTGGATCGCATCATCAGCTTTGAAACTGAAACCAAATGCGTGGGCGTCAAAACAGTCACGATTAACGAGCCGTTCTTTCAAGGACATTTCCCCGGTCATCCGGTGATGCCAGGCGTGATGCAGGTCGAAGCGATGGCGCAGGTGGCCAGCATCCTGTTGTTCAAACTGGCAAAAACTACCAGTCGCATCGGCTATTTCATGAGCGCTGACGGCGTGAAATTTCGCAAACCGGTTTTGCCGGGAGACACGATTTTTATCCATGCTGAGCTGACGAAATCACGCGGCGAACGGCTGGCGAAAGCGAAATGCCATTGTGTCGTCAATGACGCAGTCGTTTCCGAAGCCGAACTGATGTTCACGTTCCTCGATAAATGAGCGAGGTGCAGATCCATCCAACGGCTATCATCGACCCCGGAGCGGAACTCGACTCGGGGACAATCGTGGGCCCCTACTGCGTAATCGGACCCGATGTTGTGCTCGGCGCAAACTGCTGGCTCCAGCATCACGTTACACTGTGCGGGCCGATGAAAGCTGGCGCGAAGAACAGGTTTTACGCTTACTGCTCCATCGGCCAGCAAACGCAGGATCTAAAATATCGCGGTGAACCGACCTACCTGGAAATCGGCGACGAAAATACATTTCGCGAATTCGTAACCGCCCACCGCAGCACGACCAGCGAAGGCAAAACACGCGTCGGCAATCGAGGAAATTTTCTCGCTTACAGTCATATCGGTCACGACTGCACCGTAGGTGACAACGTCATTTTCTCCAACAACGGGACATTGGGTGGCCACGTTCAAGTAGGAGATCACGCTGTGATGGGCGGGCTCACGGCCGTGCATCAATTCTGTCGGATAGGGCGGTTCGCCATCACCGGCGGTTGTTCGAAAATTGTCCAAGACGTTCCCCCATTCATGATCGCCGACGGCAACCCAGCAGAAGTTCGCGGGATTAATCTGGTCGGATTGGAACGGAAGAATTTCCCGACGGAAAGCGTGAAGCTGATCAAAGAAGCGTTTCGTCTGATTTACCGTTCGAAATACAACAGGCGCCAGGCAATCGAAGCGATGCAGAAAGAACTGCCCCAGACGGAAGAGATCACCGAAATCATCCAGTTCATCGAACAAAGCGAGCGCGGAATTATTCGATAGGATTGTGACCGCGGGTCACCCGGATAAAACGGATGGAAAACTTCAATTTTATCTGGCAGCCACAATGTCCCATTTAGAACAAAAGCAAAGCTGGCGACAGCGCCTCGGTTGGTTGACGGGCGAACTCGTGATCGTATTTGCCGGTGTGAGCGCGGCCTTCGTGGTTGAGACCTGCCGCGATAATAGGAAGCAGATTGCCGAGATGCATCAAGCGGTCGCTGGGATTATCACCGAACTGTCGAGCACCGAAACTAAGGCCCGGAAGTATTCTGATGCGATTATGGCGGACATTTCTCGCTGGGAAGATGCTGACCGTGCCGGTAACCGAGCTGTTCCTGGTTACTACAGAGTTCCCGGCGCGCCGCACCCGCCAGCAGCGGCGTGGAATAGTGCTGTTGCGTCTGGCATAGCTCGCATGCTTGAGCCCAACCTGCGCAGAGAGCTCGGATATTTCTACAGCGAATTGGTTGGCATTCACGACAATTATGATCGGTACAATCAATTCACGGAACGTGAGGTCCTGCCAAGGAGTCTCAGGGGCAGACGCCTTCTACGGACCCGACGGACATCTGCTACCAGCTTTTCGCGTCCATATGAATCTGCAGAAGGAATTTGCAGAAGACCTGCGGCGGCTAAGTAACATGGCGCACGACCTTCGCGTTCGACTCGAGGCCATCCAATTCTCGAAGTAGTAGAAGTGTAAGTCGCTGAAACCGGCGCTACGACCACGACTCCGGTGCGCGGCAAACTCCGCCGAACATGATTTTCAGGAGTTGAAAGTTGAATGCTGAAGGTTTGAAATCCTCAGAAGTCTCAACTCTCAACCATTAACTCTCTCCCGCGAATGCCTGCCACTCTAACGCTATTGCGAATAAAGAATCTTGCCCTCGTGGAAGAGCTCGAATGGCAGACGGGGCCGGGTTTTATCGCTGTCACGGGGGAAACTGGCGCGGGCAAGTCGATCATCATCGGCGCCCTACAACTCTTGCTGGGCGAGCGCGCAGATAAATCGCTCATTCGCACCGGAGCTGACCTTTGCACGGTGGAAGCAGTTTTTGGCGGAAACGACTTGCAAAAGCTAAATCCGCAACTTGTCGAAGCGGGAATCGAACCGTGCGAGAGCGATCTTATCATCAAGCGAAGTTTCTCGGCTACTAGTGGGACACGCCAGTTTATCAACGGTTCGCCGACGACTTTGTCGGTTCTGAAAAATCTCGGAGACGAACTTGTCGATCTTCACGGACCACACGATCACCAATCTCTGCTGTCACCCGAGACGCAATTGAGCTTGCTCGATTCGTTTGCGCGCGCCGAAGAGCAACTGGAGGAATATCGAAAACATTACCGGCAATTACAGGCGCTCCTTACGGAGCATGCCGCGCTAGATACCGCTGAGACAGCGCGTGAGCAGGAACTGGATCTGCTTCGTCACCAGATTAGCGAGATCAAGTCGGCGAACCTGGTCGCGGACGAAGAAGAAGAAATCGAGAAGCGCTACAAGCTCGCGAGCAACAGTAAGAGGCTGATCGAACTGGCCGGTGCGATCGCCAACAAACTTTCCGAGGCGGACGGTTCTGTTCTCTCACAACTCGCAGAAACACAGCGGCTATTGCGTGAATTGGAAAAGATCGACAACTCGATCGCACAATTTTCGTCGGCGCACGCTGCCAGCGTAGTCGAGCTTTCTGAGATTGCTCGCGCACTTTCCATTTACGCAGAGAAACTCGATCTCGATCCAGAACAACTTGCCGCCCTCGAGCAACGCGTCTCGCTATTCGAAACTCTGAAGCGGAAATATGGCGGCTCGATTGCCGAGGTGATCGGATTCAGCGAGCGCGCGGCGGAACGAATGCAGAAGATTGAAGGACGCGACGCCGAGCTGGAGCGCCTCGCAAAAGAAATTGAAAATGTTCGCTCACAAATGAATCGCGCAGGGGAAGCGCTTCACAAGCTTCGCAAAAAAGCCGCACCGAAGCTTTCTGAGAACATCCGGCGCAACCTTCGCGATCTCGGATTTCGCCAATCGGAATTCGAAGCGAAGCTCACCGCGCTCGACGAACCGCGCTCGAGCGGATTCGATGCGATGGAGTTACTTTTCTCGCCGAACCCAGGTGAACCGTTGAAGCCGCTGCGCGCCATAGCGTCAAGCGGCGAAATCTCGCGCTTGATGCTGGCGATCAAATCTGCCCTCGCCGCGCATGATGCGATTCCCCTGCTCGTGTTCGATGAGATCGACACGAACGTGGGCGGCGAGATCGCGCACGCGGTCGGAGCAAAGATGCAAACGTTGGGACGTGATCATCAGGTGATCTGCATCACGCACCTTCCGCAAGTGGCCGCGACAGCCTCTTCGCACTTCGTTGTGACCAAGGATGTCACGCGCGGCCGGACGTTTTCCAATTTGCGAGAAGTGACTAGGAAAGCGCGCCAGGACGAGATCGCGCGAATGCTCGGCGGTAAGAGCGAATCGGCGCTCAAGCTCGCGGCGAGTTTGCTGAAGGAAAGTGTTTAACTGCCTACGAAACAGACGAAATGTTCCTTGTTCTTCGCGTGTTTCGTGGGTGTAAAGAGAAATTTATCTCTTTACGGCACCGAGGGGCAGCACAGTCTTACCGAAAACCTCGTTGAGCACCTGCGCGAGGCCGGCGTAGATCGCGGAGAAACCGCAGAAGATTCCTTCGTAGCCGGTGAAATGTTTGAAGCCGGCGCTCGCATTTGTGTAGTCACCAATCGCAAGCAAGAAGAACAGAATCGTCAGCGTAGCAAGCACAACCTGTAAAGCGCGATTGAGTCGCAACGTGCCAATAAACATGACGGCAGTGAACAGGCCCCACATGGCAAGGTACGCTGCCATTGCCGTGTCGTTTGAGAGGGCGGCCCACCCCAATTTCGCCGTAACAATCAGCGTTACGAGCGAAAACCAAAACAAGCCGTAAGAAAGAAACGCAGTTGTAGCAAACGTATTGCCTTTCCTCCACTCCATAATGCCTGCGATAATTTGGGCGGCGCCACCATAACAAATTCCCATCGCAAGAATCATGCTGTTTAACTCGTAGAATCCGGCATTATGCAGGTTTAACAGCACAGTCGTCATACCAAAACCGAGCAGCCCTAGTGGGGCAGGATTTCCCGTCACATCCTTGATTTGGATCACGGATTCGTTCATGGCCGGCGAGTCTGTCGAAAAAAGGTTCGACAACGCAATA
>DASTZJ010000200.1:0-7780 GCA_035764345.1 Candidatus Udaeobacter sp. | reverse complement strand
CGGTATTCTCTTCATCACTTTCGCCTCGCTGGATAATTGGTACCGACTCTATGTTGCTTTATTTCCGTTGACAGTCGCGTTGATTGCGATTGGCGGATTGATCCCCGATCAACCAACGGGCTATATCCAGCGCGTCGGCCTGGGCGTGCTCGGCTTTGCCCTTTTTGGAAGCGCACTGGGCCATCTCGGCTACGTGGCAAACGACTGGAACTATCGGCCGATCCTTTTGCTGATCATCTTCGCGGTGGAGCTCAATGACATCTTTGCCTACATCTGTGGCCACTTATTTGGTCATCGAAAATTTGTCCCCAACACGAGCCCGAACAAAACAGTAGGAGGCGCGCTCGGAGCGATCGTGCTAACCGCGCCGCTCTTTGCCCTCGGCGCGCATTTTGTCTGGTTCGGCACGGCGCTGGACACGCCGGTGCGCCTGCTGGGACTCGGCATCATTGTCAGCATAGTAGGGCAATTCGGCGATTTGATGCTTTCCTCAATCAAACGTGATCTCGGCCTCAAGGACACGGCAAAACTCATTCCCGGACACGGCGGCATTCTCGACCGGTTCGATAGTCTGATTCTGGTCGCCCCTGCCGTATTTCACTACGTCAATTACTTCGTCGGCTTCGGTGTCGGGCAACAGCAACAAATCTTTAACGGATAGGAAATCTATTGCTAAGCTGCGCTACAGTTAACGACTCGGTCGACTGGCGTGGACGCCGAATGGAACGTGCGATGGAAATCAGCGCAGTGAAAATCTCCCCGCTGCGCACTCGCATCGCCTCCTCAGGTTGTATATAATGATGCGAACCACCCCCAATGCCCGCTAGCCAAGAGTCACAAGTCCATCTCGGGACTGCCCACATTTTGTTTCTGGACGTGGTGGGTTACTCCAAGTTGCTCGTGAACGAGCAGCGCGAGGTATTGCAACAACTCAATGAAGCGGTGCGCAGCGCCCCGCAATTTCGCAAAAGTAGTGCCGCCAGCAAATTGATCCGTATCCCAACCGGTGACGGGATGGCACTGGTATTTTTTCAAAGTCCGGAGGAGCCGGTGCATTGTGCGATGGAAATTGCCAAGGCGTTAAAGAGCTACCCCCACATTCGCCTCCGCATGGGCGTTCACAGCGGCCCGGTCGATCAAGTCACCGATGTGAACGATCAGACAAATGTCGCCGGCGCGGAATTAACTTCGCCCAGCGGGTGATGGATTGCGGCGATGCCGGACACCTTCTTATCTCAAAGCGTGTGGCTGATGACCTCGTACAAGACAGACTCTGGCAGCCGCTCTTGCACGAACTGGGCGAGATCGAGGTCAAGCATGGAGTGAAACTCGGGATCGTGAACCTTTACAGCGCGGAACTCGGTAATCCGCATGCGCCCCAGAAATTATCTCCTCAGGCGGGGGCGGCGAAACAGCCAATCGCTTCATTCAAGACCGAGTCGGTTGTTCCCGAAAAAAGCATCGCCGTATTGCCTTTCGAAAATCTCAGCGCCGAGCAGGAAAACGCCTTTTTTACGGACGGCGTGCAAGATGAAATTCTCACTAACCTGGCAAAGATCGCCGACTTGAAAGTGATCAGCCGCACGTCGGTGCTGCAATACAAGACCGGCATGAAACGCAATCTGCGCGAGATCGCGAACGCGCTTGGCGTTGCGCATGTCGTTGAGGGCACCGTGCAACGTGCCGGGAATCGCGTCCGCATCAGTGCGCAGTTAATCGACGCCAGGAGCGACACCCACCTTTGGGCAGAACACTACCATCGTCCGCTGGATGATGTTTTCGCCATACAAAGCGAGATTGCAAAAGCAGTCGCGGATGAACTTCAGGCCAAGCTATCACCCGCGGAGAAAGCCGCCATTGAGCAGAAGCCGACGGGTGATCTTGCTGCTTACGACCGCTACATCCGCGCAAAGGCGCTTCTCACTGGTACCCAACTCGATGCGCGGGTGGGAGACAATATCTCCCAAGCAGTGCGTCTGCTGAGCCAGGCAATCGCACGCGACCCGAATTTCCTTCTAGCCTATTGTCAACTCGCCTTGGCACATGACCAGCTCTATTTTTTTGGCTTTGATCATACCGCAGCGCGCCTCGCGCTTGCTAATGAAGCTCTTGAGAGAGCTATGCGGCTGGGCCCCGACCGGGGCGAAGCACATCTCGCCGCTGCGTGGATCTATTATCAATGTTATCTCGACTATGATCGTGCCCGCGCGGAACTCGATCTCGCGCGTCGCGCATTACCTAACGAGCCATTCGTCTTTGCGCTGACGGGATACATCGATCGACGTCAAGGCCGTTGGAAAGAGCATATCAGCAATCTGGAACGCGCCTTGGAAATGGATCCGCGAAACGTGCATACCCTCACGGGATTATCCGCCTCCTATAAGTCCTTACGGCGGTTTACGGAGATGGGTGATGTCTTAGATCGGACGCTGGCCATCATACCGGCAGATGCAATGACGCGCGTAGCGCGAGCTTTTGTTGATCTGGATGCGCGGGCGGACACAGCCGCTTTACGCGCAACGATACATGATGTGGTGACGGAAGATCCGAATGCGGGAGAAGCGATTGCCGATCATTGGTTCCACTTTGCTCTTTGCGAGGGCGACGCGGCCGAGGTCACGCGCGCTCTCGCTTTCATATCGACAGAGGGCGACACTCTCTACAATGTTCGCATGCCCCGAAATGTTTTTGAAGGAATCGCGGCGCGCGCTCGGGGCGATGCGGTCACCGCACGCGCTGCGTTCACCGCTGCACGTGCTGAGATGGAAAAAATCGTAACTGAGCAGCCCGACTACGCTGAAGCGCTCTGCATGCTTGGACTGATTGATGCCGGGCTTGGCCGCAAGAAAGAGGCCCTGACTGAGGGCCGGCGCGCCGTCGAACTCCTACCCGTCACAAGGGACGCAATGACCGGTGCGGAGCTGATGATGTTCCTTGCCATCATTTATGCGTGGACCGGCGAAAATGATCTTGCACTTAAGGAATTGACGCGTCTGCTGGAGATCCCCGGTTTTCATCTCAGCTACGGACAATTGCGTTTGCATCCGCACTGGGACCCGCTTCGCGGCGACCCGCGTTTTAACAAAATCGTAGAGGAGTCGAAGAAACCGGTCGCACTTAAGTAAGACGTTCGTCCCTCGGGCACAACGACGGCGGCTGCAATCCGTTTCGACATAAGTTTCCCAGAAATAAATAGTTTGCCGATATGGCGAAATGGCAGATGCAACGGACTTAAAATTCGATGGAGCCGTGGAACTTCCAGCCCGCTCGCGACACCGGCCTGACTCCAAGCGAACGGTTTCGTAGCGTACGACGCGAAAGTGGACTTCTTGAAAGCCTCGCGCATCACGCTTGTTTTTCGCTGATCCGAAGTTACTTCGCGATCGCACATCGCCTCACAATCATCGGCCGTGACAAACTGCCGGCGCACGGTCCGTTTGTGCTCGCAGCGAATCATTGCAGTCATCTCGACGCATTGGCTCTTGGAGCAGCGCTGACTCCCCGTCATCGCGAACGCGCGTTTCCTATCGCCGCCGGCGACGTTTTCTTTCAAAGCATTGTGACGAGCACGTTTTCGGCAATTACGCTCAACGCCCTGCCAATGTGGCGGAAGAATTGTGGCCCGCATGCGCTCGCCGATCTGCGCCGGAAGTTGCAGGAGGAAAAAGCGATCTTCATCATCTTCCCGGAAGGCGGGCGCAGCCGCACCGGCTCCATGATGCCTTTCAAGCACGGACTGGGGATGCTGGTCGCAGAAACAAAGGTGTCGGTCGTGCCGTGCGGTCTTGTTGGAACTTTTGAGGCCCTGCCGCCACACCGGAATTTTCCGCGACCTGTCGCGATCAAGTTGGCGATCGGCCAGCCTCTGGATTTCGCTACGACTCCAAACAATCGTGAGGGTTGGTCACACATCGCGCGAAGCCTAGAGTCTTCAGTCCGCTATCTCGCTACACAATAAAATCGGATGGAAGGACGGCGCGCTGCGTCGCTGTGGGTTTAGCGCCAAAGGCGCTGGATTCAATTCCGAGCCCGGGGCAACGCCCCAGGCTCTCTAGAAGCGCAAGCCCAGCGCTGAAAGCGCGATTCATCTTTAGTCGAGTGCAAAAGTCCAATGAATCGCGCCTTCAGCGCTCCATCCGTGAGGAATCAAATTCCCGGGGCGATGCCCCGGCCTAAAGGTGACATAGCGCCTTCGGCGTTAACAGATACCTGCGCCGGCCCTACCTCTCTGCGTAGCGTTCCAGCTTTTGCGCGAGCTCGGGTGGAACGTGGGCAACAATCACCGCGTCGCTACCTTCGTAACGCAGCTCCAGCACGTGGCCAACTCGATGGATCTCCGCGATCAATGCAGATTCTTTCGATGGAATACGAAAACGAGAGCGCAACCGCCATGAGCTAAGCGCGTCTTCAAGCGCCTGCACCAGTTTGTTTACGCCTTCTCCCGTTCGCGCAGAGATCGCGACGCTTCCCGGAAAGCGTTTCAAGTATGAATCGGCCAACTCGCGGTTCGGCAAGATATCGATCTTGTTGAACACGATCAGAGTTTGCTTGCCGTAGGCGTCCAATTCTTTGATCACGCCATCGACCGCTTCCATCTGCTCGTCCACGCGCGGATGACTAAGATCAGCAATGTGAATGAGCAGATCGGCTTCGCTCACTTCTTCCAGCGTCGCCTTGAACGATTCGATCAAGGTGTGGGGAAGTTTCCGCAAGAATCCGACGGTGTCGGTGAGAAGGACCCGCTGTTTGTTAGGCAAAACGAAGCTGCGCGTCGTAGGATCAAGCGTCGCAAAGAGTTTGTTCTCAGCTACGACGTCGGCGCCAGTCAGCAGATTCAGTAGCGTCGATTTGCCTGCATTTGTATATCCGACCACCGCGGCGACAGGCCATTGATGTCGTTTGCGACCTGCGCGCTGTATCGCGCGCGTCTTGCGCACCGCCTCCAGTTCCCGCTCGAGGCGCGCAATTCGCTCTTGGACGCGCCGGCGATCAACTTCCAATTGTGTTTCGCCCGGGCCACGCGTGCCGATCCCGCCAGTCTGCCGGGACAAGTGATGCCACATCCGGGTGAGTCGCGGCAAAAGATAGTGCAACTGAGCCAGCTCAATTTGCAATCGACCTTCCCGGCTGCGGGCGCGCTGCGCAAAGATGTCGAGAATCAACTGTGTTCTATCGAGAACCTTGCGCGCGAATAAATTTTCCAGGTTGCGACCCTGCGCTGGTGAAAGTTCATCATTAAAAATCACCGACGTCACCTGTTGATCCTGACACGAATCTTTGATCGATTCTGCTTTGCCGCGACCGATGTAGTACGGCGCAGTCGGTTTCGGCAACTTTTGCGTGACCGTATCGACGACTTTGGCGCCCGCGGAGTTCGCCAGCTCGCGCAGTTCTTCGAGCGAATCCTGCAGGTCCCATTTCGAGACGCCTTCTTTTTCCAGGCCAATCAGGAGCGCGCGCTCCTGCGTTCTTTGCGGACGCGTTTCGATCATCCCTTTGCGCGAAGCCCCGAAACCTTTGGGCGCTCCGAAAGCATTCGGAGCAGAATCATTGCTTCGTTGTGAGTAAGAAGCGACAAGTTCAGTGGTAAAAAATTAGTTTGCTGCCGAAACCAGGTCAACTGCCTTTTGGCGTATCGGCGCGTTGCCTGCTGAATGGCGGCGATACATTGCGAGATCGACATTTCGCCATTGAGCAATTGATGAATTTCGCGAAAACCAATCATCTGCGATGCCGTCAGACTAACCTCTCCGGCAGCGCGCACCTCTTCGATTACGCCGTTCTCAAACATTGCTTCGACTCGGCGATTGATTCGCGCATAAAGCTCTTCCCTGTCGCGAAAAACGAAAACACCTGCAGCCACCGGCGCTGACCGCGGGGGGACCTTTCCCGATTTGCTGAGGTCAGCCGCTACAACTTCCGACGCTGGTTTTCCAGTGAGTAAACAAATCTCCACGGCTCGGATTACGCGGCGGCGATTCTTCAGGTCGATCTTTCGAGTCGCTTCGGGATCGAGTTCCATAAGTTGAGCGTGCAATTCGTCCAGGCTCATCGCGTTCAATGTTTCACGCAGCTTTGGATCAAACTCGGGCACCGGCGCTAGTCCGTGAGTAAGTGCTTTGATGTAAAGCCCGCTTCCCCCAACAACGATTGCCAGTTTGCCGCGGGACTGAATTTCTTCAATGGCGCGCGACGCGGCGCGCCGATATTTTTCGGCGTTCATTTCTTCGTGAAGAGGCGTTGTGCCGATTAGATGATGTGGAGCCTTCGCAAGCGTTGAAGCGTCCGGTTTCGCGGTGAGCAGATCGAGCCCGCGATAAATTTGAAACCCGTCCACGCTGACAACTTCTGCGCCCATCTCGCACGCAACATCTGCTGCGAGTTGAGATTTCCCGGCCGCGGTCGGACCGACAACGAAGAACGTGCGACTCATCCAATCATACCGAACTTACGCGTTTGACGTTTCTCCTAAAAACAAAATCGCAAGACTCATGCTGCGTGCGCCGTGGCTTCTTGTGATTACTGTTCAGGCTTGATTTTAGCGCGAGTTTTTACTTGAATCGCGGCGTGAGCCCTTCCGATCACTCTGAAAGCTCACCACTGAGCGAGTCCGTTCAATCGGCGGACTTTCGCGAGTTGACCGCAATTGGTTCGGCCCCTGGCACACCCAAGGGCGCGGCGCAGTTTACTAGCACGCACTGGAGCGTCGTAGTAGAGGCACAAGGTGAATCGCCTGCGGCACAAGCAGCGCTGGAAAAACTTTGCCGCAGTTATTGGCAACCCATTTATAGTTTTGTGCAGCGACAGGGTATTGGCCAAGCTGAAGCAGAGGACCTCACCCAGGCTTTTTTCGCAGATTTGCTGGAGCACAGAAGCTTGACGGCCGTCCGCAAGGAAAAGGGACGCTTTCGTTCTTACCTTCTTGGAGCGCTGAAATATTTTCTGGCCGACGAGCGGCGTCGCGCCACGGCAATCAAGCGAGGAAAAGGACAACGGCTTATCCCGCTCGAAGAACTAAACATCGACGAACGGCTCGACATGGAACCCGCAGATCCAGTAACTGCAGAGCAAATTTACGAACGTCGCTGGGCTTCTACGGTTTTAGACCGCGTGCTTGGTCTTTTAAAGAATGAATACGGCGCTGCGGGCAATGCTGCGTTGTTTGATTCTTTGAAGCAGCTACTACCGGACGAGCCGGGCGCGCCGTCGCAAGCGGACATCGCTCTGCAACTGGGCATGACTAAGAATGCGGTCAGGCAGGCGTTTTATCGATTTCGTCATCGTTATCAATTGTTATTGCGAGAGGAGATTGCCCACACGGTTGCCACGCCCGGTGATGTTGAAGACGAACTACGCCATTTGATCGCTGTGGTCCGGGCGTAAGATTTTGCTGATCCGCCAAAACACTCCAAAAGACGCCAAAGATTCAGAGGTCACAGATCAGAAGTCAGTTTTTTTTGGTAAAGTATTGAGGGGAACGCGCCAGCGGCTCTCTGGAAAATGCCGAGCGTAATTAGAGTTTGCCGAAAGTGCGGCGCGAAAATCTTTGCCGACGCACCGGAAGGACTTTGCACAGGGTGCGTACTAGAAACAGCGCTAGGCATTTTCCAGGATGCAGCTGTAGCCGGGGGCGCCGAACCCGGCCGCGCGGACAAGCTTGCACGCGATAACGCCGATATTGAACCGCGCGTGAAAACAACGGCGCGCGCTGAAAAACTGCTGGGTGAGCTAGGCGACTACGAGTTACTCGAAGAAGTCGGTCGCGGCGGTCAGGGCGTGG
>DASTZJ010000199.1:0-3513 GCA_035764345.1 Candidatus Udaeobacter sp. | reverse complement strand
ATCGAAGCGATTTGCTCGGCAAAGATGCCTTCCCCAGTCATACGCGCGTGCCACCTGGAATTATTTAGTCTGTTTCCACGCAAATCACGGATGCGCCCCAGGACCTTCTCTTTTCGATCCGGAAAATGTTCCTCGAGCCAGTGTTCAAACAATGGCGCTACCGCCCATGGCAGGCGGATAATCGTGTATGCGGCAAATTGCGCACCGGCTTTTGCGCAGGCGTTCAGGATCTTTGGCACTTCATGATCGGTGAGACCGGGAATGATTGGTGCAACCATCACGCCAGTTGGAATTCCTGCGCTGCGAAGTTGCCGGATCGCATCAAGGCGCGCTTGAGGTGACGACGTTCGCGGCTCAAGCACTCTCTGCAAATTCGAGCCCAGCGAAGTTACTGAAATGTTTACCGCCGCTGCATCGTGCGCCGCGAGATCGCGCAAAAGATCGATGTCGCGTGCAACAAGACGGTTCTTTGTGATGATAGCCACGGGGTTGCGAAATTTGGCGAGCACTTGGAGGCAGCCGCGTGTAATGCACAGCTTTCGCTCGATCGGCTGATACGGATCGGTCACGCCGCTCATCACCAGCGTTTGCGGCTGCCACCGCGGTGATTCCAGTTCCGCGCGCAGTAACTCCGGCGCATTTGTTTTCACCATGATCTTGCTCTCGAAATCGAGCCCGGCGGAAAAACCGAGATATTCGTGTGTCGGTCGCGCGTAACAATAGATGCAGCCGTGTTCGCAGCCTCGATACGGATTCAGGCTTGTCTCAAAGCCGACATCCGGACTGTTGTTTCGAGTGATGACTGATTTGGTCCCGTCTCGAAAATATTGCGTTTCGCGCCGCGGCCGCTCTCCCGTTCCAAGGTCGATATCGACAAAATCGAGATCGTTCAGATCGACATGCAGCTTCTCGAACCGATTTGCCGGACTCCAAGACGCGCCACGTCCCCGAATGGGCGCGCGGCTTTGAGCGATTTCTTCGACGACAGGCCGAAACTTTTTAGCCATGTATTAAGTTCACATGAACATATCATCATGTCCAACAAATCCTCAACACTCCAACACTCCGTTACTTCACTGCCCAACTGCGTGATTTCACTTGGAGTAATGGAGTAATGGAGTAATGAGTTTGCGACCGAACAAACGGACCGGAGGGGTGGCAGAGCGGTTGAATGCACCGGTCTTGAAAACCGGAAGGCCGAAAGGTCTCGTGAGTTCGAATCTCACCCCCTCCGCAGCCTTTATTATTAGGCACTTACGTAAGCAAGACGTAAAAGCATAACATTCCTGCATAACAAGTGCACGGAAATCCGCCAATGTTCGCCAATATATCATGGCGTCCAAACCCCTCGCGCGCACGTGAAGATCATTCGGAAAGGCCACGCGGCGGCCAGAATATCCAACACATGAAAAACCCACGATTTCCTGCACTATCATTCTTTTCTGCCCTTCTCATTGGGATTGGCTGGACTCTTATCGTAATCGGAATTTTGGTACTGGCTTTCAGTGCGATTAGTCTATTCAGTTCCTCGGCAGCCGATTTTGGCGCCGTCTTGACGACCGCCATGATTTTCGGGTTAGTCAGCCTCGCGCTTGTTCTCATTGGATTGTTCACAGCGACTGGCGGCGAGATTCGCGTCTTTCTTGCGATTGAAGCAAACACGCATGCTTGGACGGCTGTGGTGCAGCGACCCGAATGACGCCATCGGAATACGCGAAGTTCTTGCACGTTTTACTTTAGTACGGCCTGCTCACCTGCGCATAATTGTCGGACTGCCGATATGATGAAAGAATGGTTTAGAAAAACAGTATTGTGGACGTAGTCATCATCCCGCTGCTTGCCTGGATCTGCTACCAGTTGTACGAGATGCACCCCAAGGTGGATGAAACCGCACACAGAGTAGACCGGATAGTGGAGGTACTGCCAGAAGTCAAAGCACACATCGTGCTAGAAGATATGAAGAAATTGGTGAAGCTGGCTCTCGTAATCAAAGAGCCACAGCAAGGGCTCACGGGCCAATGGTTCCAGGAAACTCGATGTTATCGATTTTGCCTCCGGCAAAAAGGTGACTTTTGGTGTCCCCGTTAAGGGACAGGATGAGTCGTCGGCGTCGTATCTCATCTATGGTCTGGCGGGACGCATTAGCAGAGAGAAAATCTCGTTCGCCGAGTACACAGCCGCCACTGCGGAGATAGGAAAGCCGGCATCCTATCCTCCTTTTGTCGACGCGTGGTCAAGTTTTGCGATCATTGAGCCGCACGGGTACTACTCGGCTATCGTCAAGGTTTTTGGCCCGCCGAAGAACGAAGAAAATATACATAAGGGGCAGATCGCTCTCGAAAAACTAATCGACGAACTGATCGCAAAAAAGATCATCCAGGAGACTGATCACACGAGAAAGTGACGCCAAGTCTGCATGATGCCGTCATTCGCGTTTACGATGACGCTGGCAACGCGATTGAGACGCACCATCACGCGGGCGAGTTCAAAGAGTGATAAGCGAGGCGGAGCAAAAAGCCGCCACACCTTGAAGCATGAGGGCTGATTGCGAAATACTGCTTTTGTTAGGCTCGGCAGCTTTTACTGACTGTTGACCACCAGTTTTGACGCGGCGATGCAAAGACCGAAGTGCCTGGGGCTAGGGAATGTCTTCGTCCACAAAAGAGCGGTCAGCCCCTGTTGCGATCCAGCGACCGGCAGCGCCCCCGCCAGCCGCGATGCGGATAAGGAAAATCAGATTGCCGCACGCGGTGGTCGGAGTAGGAAAGACGTGTCCGTTAAACTGGGCATCACCGTGGCTGTTCAGAGGCACTTGGCCAGTGTCGTGCGTCGTCTGATTGCCGGTGCCGGCGTTGCAGACCAACGTGCCTCTCACTGCGGTGATCGGCCCGGGCGTGCCGCTGAAGACCGCGCCGTTAATCACAAGTCCGTCGATTTCCCAAGACACACCTCCAGTCGACAGGTCCACCCGGGCTATGCCGCTTCGCGTCGTCCAGGGAAACGTGCCGCTGCTAATGTTGCCGACGGGATTGTCGACGTTCAGGGCGGTAATCACGCCGACGATACGTGCCCAACGCACAACATTGTCCTCGCCTGCGAAAGCTGAGGCAAGCAGTAAAACGGACAACACCGCACATAACACTGCACATACTTTTTTCATTTGATTCGTTTTCATAGGATGGATTCTCTTTCTTTCCCCGGTTTGTTAACTCTGCGATTGCAGGTCTGAAAGAGGAGAAGCTGCTACCGGGAGAAGCGTCCTTCGCCCGATTCAGATCCGTTTGAAACTTAAGATATAGGGTGATGCCCACGGAGTCAGTAGGACCTTAGTCGTACGTACGCTCCACCGTCTGAGTTGTATTTCTCGGCATCGTTCGCCCGTTAGAATCCACAGCTGAGACGCAGCCCCAACTCCAACCGCGTTTGCTGAGATTGTTGGCGATAATTTCCCAATACCGTTTCCCCATCAGAGAATCGAAATTATCTTTCCATTCGGTTAAGAAGCTCGGTCTT
>DASTZJ010000198.1:0-2290 GCA_035764345.1 Candidatus Udaeobacter sp. | reverse complement strand
CGCGCGTGACGAAGTGAAATTCGTGATGGGATCGCGCGAAGATTACGAATGGTCGCGCGACAAGGTGGAGCGTTACAATCTTCCGGCGCGCTGTCATGCCGTGTTGTTCTCGCCGATATTCGGCCGGATTGATCCGCGCGAGATCGTCGAATGGATCTTGGCGGACAAACTCGACGTCCGATTTCAGCTTCAGATGCACAAGTTCATCTGGAGCCCGACAAAGCGCGGAGTTTGAACGCGGTAAACCGATTCTGTAGGGCGGCTGTCAGCCACTGGTTATTATAGCCAGCGTCTCACAGAGACGCCCTACAATTTACCTGTGCCCCTGTCGGAGGTCCCTCGCTCCGCTCCGGATGACAACGTAGTGAGAGCAATGGTATTTTCCCAATTGTGAGAGCTCGCCTGACCAAAGATTTCACCTTTGAAGCAGCCCAGACTCTGCCCAAAGCGCCCGAGGGCCATAAATGCCGAAGGGTGCACGGTCACAGTTTCAAGGTGGAAGTTTCAGTGGAAGGTGATGTCGATTCAAACACCGGATGGATTTACGATCACGCCAGAATCAGCGACGCAATGAAACCGCTCCTGAAAATATTAGATCACGCTTATCTCAACGATATCGAAGGGTTGGAGAATCCGACGATTGAAAAAATGGCGGAATGGTTCTGGAAGAAGCTGGAATCTCAATGCCCCGGCCTTTGCGAGATCGTCGTGCACGAAACACCAACCGCGCGCTGCGTTTACTGCGGCAGGTAACAAGGAACGAACGACTGGGTGGGGGCCATTCCTTTAAGGATTCAATGTTTGGGTGCAGGGACTGTTCCGGTATCGATGGCTTCCTTGCGCTGAGCGATGATGCGATTGGCAGTTTCGGCGACCATTTGTTCCAGAAGCAGTCGCAAGTGCGTGTTTGGCCGGTAATCTGCTGGCGCGATATGTTTGACGCGATCGGCGTGAGCTGAGAGTTGATAGCATTTCCGAAAGCTAACGCGCTCTGGATCGTCAGGATTGTAAACGGCGATCGCTTGTCCGCCGTTTTTCCTCATCACAGTGAAGCAGGGTACGTCGGTCGGTCCATCGCCGATGTAGAGCATGTTGGGGAATGGGATTGGGCGAATGTCCGGGTCCATGTGGTCGTTGACGTCCTGCGACATGGCGAGCAAACCTTTGTTGATTCGAAACAGGAACTGCGTCTTCTGCGTGTGACTGATGACCCGCTTGGGGAAACTAATCCGGCCTTCCTTGTCCTCGGCAAATTCGCATCCGAAAATGGCGCGCACATAAGGCTGTAACCTGCTCCCATCGAGCAGCACCTTTAGTCCGGACGAGATAATGTAGTGCTCGACCGTGATGCCGTGATCGATCTGTTCTTCGGTAAGAAGATGGTTTTGAAGTTCTTCGAACATTTCCGGCAGACCTTTGTAAAAGGTTAATTTGGCGCCGAGCTTTTTCAGGTCGGTGTTGGCGGGACGATCCATGCCGAATGTGTCGAGCATCACTTTCATGTAAGCGAGCTCGTTATCGTAGCCTTCGTCGCGCACAAGCTCGGCGGAGCGTCGCCAGAACTTCTCGCCGTCAATTCCAAAAGCAGGAAAGATCACGTCTTCCTGCATGTAACTCGGGCTAAGCGTATGATCGTAATCGTAAACGATCGCGATGGTGTTTTGGAGCGTGGACATCCTGATGCACGTCTGCCATGTGGAGTGAAAGTCGAAACATCCTATGGCGAACTTCAAGTCCGCTTCACGGGATTCCTCGACTCCGCTCGGAATGACTTAACCATGTGGAAGAAATTCTCGAAGAGCGCGTCGTAGATTTTTCCACGCTCGGGATGATATTGGATCGCCAACGCAAACGGATAATCTCGCAGGCGCACTTGCTCAATGATATCGTCGTCGGTGCACCAAGCTTCGATTTCGAAACCATCTGCGACGCGATCGATCGCCTGATGATGCGAACTGTTTACATTTTCGAATCGATGCTTCGCCTTGCCATCGTAACGCAACGGCTGAATGTCCTGGTCTTTTTGTTCCGGCAGCCTATGACCCGGAATGTCGAGCGTGAGCGTACCGCCCAGAGCGACATTCAAAACCTGAATACCCCTGCAAATGGCGAGAATCGGCAACCCACGCGTGAGCGCCTTCGAAATCGCTTCGAACTCCCAGCTGTCCCGCTTGGGGTCAAGATCATCTTTTTCGATCAGGGTCGGATCGACATTTTCCTGGCGCAGGAATTCCGGTGCGATATCGGAGCCGCCCGTCAGGAGTAATCCATCCATTTGGTCGATCGGAAC
>DASTZJ010000197.1:0-4227 GCA_035764345.1 Candidatus Udaeobacter sp. | reverse complement strand
GTGACCCAGGGATTTGCTGCCAATGACGTTGCCGACTGATGTTCGGCAGGAACTCTGGGCAGCGTCAGCACGGAAAGCTCTTAACTGGCACCCTTGGCTGGCGTGATGATGCGTTCGATCCGCGCGGCGCGACTTACGTGCCAGTTGGTGGATCGAATGCTGGTCTGGTGTTTTGCTTCCAAATCTACTAGAAGCTCTTCGTATTTGCACGTGGAAGGATGATCAGGACCCAAGACCTTGTGCGCACCCTCAGCCGCTCGCCGGGCGAACTCTTTTGCTTCATCCGGCGGCACCGGCGAATTGCGCGGCATCGCACCAGGATAGCAGAAGACCCCGAAACGTAGCAATTCTCGGAATTGTTTGTCTTGAATGAACCACCCGCCTAGAATCGAATCGACGGCAATTCCGCAACGTTTCCCGGTGGCGTTCTGACTACGAAGAGCGGAGCGCTTCTGATACCTTTAGCTGCGCCATCTTCAAAACCGACAGAGCCCGGAGTGGAGCCCAGCGCAATCCCAACGATGACACCGCGACGCTGAGGTTTCTCGTTACTGAGTTCCGATTACGGCTTTGCGTTCTTAGGCGCTGGCGATCCGACAAGTTTTTGGAAGCGCGGATCATTCCGGAGCGAATCGAACATTGGATCGAGCCGGAGCAGCCCAGGAGTGAGCGGCACGCCCGCAGACTGTGCACTCCCGTACGGTATCGCGAGTAGTTTCTGTAAAGCGGCAATGGCGCGGTCGGCCTCTCCCATCTGCGCCGCAACTCGCGCGAGGATCTCAATCGGAGCGGGACCACTCACGGCGTCCTTCTCAACGGGGATCACGGCCATGGCCTGCTCCGACAGAGCCAACGCAGCGGCTTTGTCACCAAGGTGCATGTAGATCAGCGCGAGATCTCCAATGAGCTTATAATTTTCCGGCTGTTCTTTGAGGAGAGATTCCAGTTCACTGCGCGCCTGTCGCCACGTTTCCTGGGCGGCGGTATGATCGCCGGCGACTTCCTGTGCCCAGCCTAACCAAAAACGCAGCTCGCCATTCAAGTAACCCAACGCTGGATCAGGCTTTGCAAGTATTTCCCTCAGCCGAGGGAGGATTTGCGCAGGGCGACGCTCCAGAATCGTTTGGTAAACTTGTGTTTCTAACGCCTGAGTATCTTCGGCGTTGGGACGCAGGGGAGCGAGGAGCTCTGAAGCCCGCGGAAGGTCGCCCTCGCCCTGGGCGATAGCCGCCTTCGTTGCGAGCGTATCCACGTCGCCCGGTGTAATATCAAGAACCTGATCAAGCTTTCGCAAAGCTTCGGGGAAACGACGAAGGTCGATATAGGAAGTCGCATGCTGGTCGAGCAGATTAACGTTGCGCGGGTCAAGCCGCTCGGCTTCGTTGAAGTACAACTCGCTCCGATCCCATTGGCCTTGTCTCCGTGCGACATAGGCCAGCGATTCAGGAATCTGGCTGCTATTGGGCAGGAGCTGGCGTGCTTGCCCAAGGTAACGTACCGCGGTGTCGTAATCCTTTAGGCAAGCGTAATAGTAATATCCGTTCGCAATCAGTCCTTCGCCGAGATTAGGCTGAAGGGTGAGCGCGGTTTCGGCAGCCTGCCGTGCTTCTTCACGGACCGCGATAGTCGGCTGAAGAACGTCTATATAAGCAACCGAATCAACGTATGAGAGCAGCGCCCAAGCGAGGGCGAACTTCGGATCGAGGCGCACCGCTTCCCGAAGATGCTTCTGCGCGCCAAGGGTGGTGGAGGGGGTGGTCCCAGCCTTGAGTGTAAGCCAGACCGCGCAGGTAGGCATCGTAAGCTTCAAGACTTTGGGTTGGTTTAGCTCCGATGACCTGCTCTTCCTGTCCGGTGATTTTGACACGCAACTGGTCCGCGATGGCTTTGGCCACCTCACTCTCGACAGAAAAGATATCGATCAGTTTGCGATCAAAAGTATCCGCCCAAAGATGGGAATCATTGGCTACTTTGATTAGTTGCACGTTCACACGCACAGCGTCACCGCTTCTTTGCACGCTCCCCTCCAAGACATGGGCGACGCCAAGTTGCCTGCCGATCGCAGGCAGATTTTTCGGCGCGCTTTTGTAATGTTGCGTGGACGTACGCGAGCTCACCTTCAGATCGGCGATCTTCGATAAGCGCGTTAGAATCTCATCCTGGATGCCATCGGCAAAGTAGGCGTTGGCCGAATCGCCGCTGCGGTTTTCAAACGGAAGCACGGCGATCGATTTCTCCGGTGCAGCCATCACCGATCGCACCGGCCTGTACAAAACGAGAACGAATGCTGCGACAAGTGCGCCAACCATGAGCACGGCGATCGCCGCTTTCGCCCAGCGGACGTGGGTGCGACGTTTCTTGAGCGCTTGGAGCTTCTTGGGCAGTTGGGGATTACCAAACGCGTCCGAGTAGAGATTGGTGACACCAAGCCGCACTCCATGTTTGACTTCGCAGGTGCCAAGATCGTGCAGGTACGGTTGCCAGTCCGCATATTGCTCCAAATCGTCCGCCACATGTTTCGAAACGAGAATATGACCCGCATCTCCGCAATCCATTACTCGCTGCGCCATGTTTATTCCGGCCCCAGCGACGCTGGTCGTGTCATTAACATCAATAACGCCGCTCACTGGCCCGCTGTGTACGCCCATCCGCAGAGGCAGATTCGGATGCGCTTTTAATGCACGACTGATTTCAAGCGCACATTTCACCGGTTCCTCTGGACTCCTGTGGAAGACGAGCGCCATTCCGTCGCCCGTAGGACTTTTAATCAAAGTGCCAGCCGCATCCGCATCCCGAAATTGGTCTGTACTGCGGACAACCTGGTTAAGCGTATCGCGTAAAGCGCGCTGCTCATTAATCAGGCGCGTTGAATAACCCACGATGTCCATGAACAGAACGTGACCGATCTCAAGCTGGATCTCTTTCTTGATCTCAGTGGCCATCTAGTGACTCGAGCCAATTCCACGCAGATCGTAGGAGCCCGGGCCGGTATAGGTCCCGCCGGAAATTGGTTCGTCGGCGAGCAGACGAGGCGCGCTGCTTTCGATCTGTTGCGTGTAACCGGTTCTGTCGCCGTCGACGATTACTTCGGGAGCTGTCGTAGTGGGTATTTGGATTCGTTAGGCCTTTCCGTTCTCAAAATGCGCTCGCGTCTGGTCCGAAACGTTGATCGCGCCGTTGCATCACAGCTTCCAACAATTCCGGACCTGTCATCCGCGACGCAGCTTCATGCGGACATGAGGCGACACACATCGGTTTGGGCGAGGAACGATTTCCTTCCGCATCGCAAAGATCACAGGTTGCGGCTTTGAGCTGCGCGATGCGTTTCGTCGCACGCGGTCTGATTGGATCGACTACTTCCACGATGCGGCGCTGGTTCGGCACCATGAAAATATTTCCGTAAGGGCAATTCGAGGCGCACAAACCGCAGCCGATGCAGTGATCTTCGATCACAATCTGCAGATGTTTGCCGCGATGAATCGAATCGACCGGACAACCCGACATGCAATGCGGATCGGTGCAGGAGCGACATGAAACCGCAACGAGATAATCGCCGAAGCGGCGACCGTCGCGCAGCAAACGCGTGATCGGCACGCCGTGCGATTGGTCGCCATGCTCACGGATACAACCTTTGGTGCATTCGTCGCAACGCGTGCACAGATCCATGTCGAGCACGAGAATGCTCTGACCTTCGTAGAGACCTTGCTCGACGTAATCGGCCATGAGCGGATTGACTTGGCTGTCGCTGCGGAGCGAGCGGAGTGATTGTTCGGCAACGCGGCGTCGCAGCACCGGAAACCGTCGCAGCATCTCGATGAAATCCACGCGACCGACTCGCGCAAGCTCTAGGTAATTCAACGCCGAAACTGTCGCGGTGCGTACGCCCGTAGGAATTTCAGCTCCGGAGTTAAGTGCCGCGGCGATCTCGCGATCAACTTGATCGATGCTTTTCAACGCGTCGCGCGCGGAAAGGCCGAGCAAACCAATTTCGCCAAAGATTGTTCCCGGTCCTTTCGTCAGCACGCGCAGTTCGTTGCCGTAACGCTGCACGCCGACGCGAATGTGTCCAAGACGAATGAGGTAAGCTTCGTTCGCAAGTTCGCCCTGGCGAAAGATCACCTGACCAGGCGTGACGCGCAGAAATGAAATTCGCGCGCGCAGATAATCAGCAATTTTTTCGTATTCCTCCTGCGCGAGATCGCGGAAAAGCTCGATGCCTTCCAGGAC
>DASTZJ010000196.1:0-10565 GCA_035764345.1 Candidatus Udaeobacter sp. | reverse complement strand
TAGATGGCATGAAGGGAGCGGGTGAGCTGTTTAAACTCACCCGCTTATGCAAAATACAATCGTTCATTACGAAGGGGCGGCTTCACTCGAGGCCGTCGCAACTAAAGTAAAACCCAGTGGCGCGCGGATCAAGATCGGTCTGGACGTGCACGCGCGGCTGTACGTGGCGGTGGCACAGTATGATCAGCTCTTGCCCAAGGCGGCGCGGCGGTTGCGTCCGGGCGAGTTTGTGCCGTGGGTGGAGGCACTGCTTGGTCGGGGCCACAGCGTGCATGTGGTTTATGAAGCGTGCGGCTTTGGGTTCAGTCTCTACCGGCAGCTGATCGCAGCCGGAGCCCACTGCTATGTCATTGCCCCACGCAAACTCGACGAAGAGTGCAGCCGGGTGAAGACTGATCCGCGCGACGCGACCATGTTGTGTCAGCGTCTGTCGCGTTATCTGGAAGGTAACACGCGCGAACTAGCGGTGATCCGGGTGCCGAGCAAGGAGGAAGAGCAAGCGCGGCATGTTTCACGGCAACGGACCCAGTTGGTGTGTCACCGTCAAAAGCTCGAAGCGCAAGGAGGCTCCCTTTTGATCAGCCACGCTCTGCCGGCGCCGGCCCACTGGTGGAAAGAGCAAACCTGGACTCGGTTGGGCCAGCATCTGCCTGCTTGGATCACGACCCGTCTGCAAATGGCGCGTCCAGCGCTCTTAAGCTTACAGGAGCAGATCAACGCCCTAACAAGTGAACTGGAAGCCTCTGCTCCCTCTGCCATCCCGCGCGGAGTGGGCAAGCTCACCAGCGTCGTGCTCACGCGCGAGATCTGCGATTGGCATCGGTTTAACAATCGCCGCGCCATCAGTTCCTACACCGGGCTTTGTCCCGGCGAACGCAGCAGTGGCAGCAAGCGAGTGCCAGGCAGCGTGACCAAGCGCGGTAATCCGCGGGTCCGCGCGGCGTTGGTGGAGTGTGCCTGGCGCATGGTGCGCTTCCAGCCACAGTATCCGCCGGTGCAAAAGCGCTTCGCCATCCTGACCAAAGGCTCGCGCGCCTTGGGGGCCGTGCGCAAGAAGGCAATCGTAGCCGTGGCGCGCCGTCTCGCCGTTGATCTGTGGCGCCTGCACACCGGCCGCTGCACCGCAGAGCAACTGGGTCTAAAGCTTTAAAAATCTTTGGTTCGAGGGGAACAGCAACAAGCCAAATCGTCCCTCGGACAATCAAATAACCCTTTGGAACGTGGTGTGTGTTCGTAACCTAACCTGAACCGTGCTAAACGACGAGCTTCGTCGCTTTAGATTGGACCGCGCCAAGTTCCGCTTCAGCCGACAGCATCAGTCACATTGCGCTCCGAAACCCCTTACTTGGAAGCGCGGATAGGAGTATCAGCCGCTGAACAACTCAGTGCGTACTCGAAGCGGATACGTTCCCAAAAATCCTAACCCACCGCCGAAACCACACCTATGTAATCACACCTACCACTCAAACTCACTCCTTGACACTCTTCATAGGGGTTAGGTGACTGTGTTTGCGTTGGGTAGGCGACGCGCGGGGAGACTCGTCGGAATTTCCAGAAACAAGAATTACGGAGGCGCAACTAAGCCAAAACCGCCTGTCGAACCTGCGGCATCAGGCTATAGTCATGATGAGGCCATTATGAGCGGCTTCTTCAAAGAGTTGCAGCGACGAAAGGTTTATCGCGTCGCCGCGGCTTACATCGTCGTCGCGGGATTCTTGATTCAAATCGCCTCAGCCGCGTTTCCAGCCTGGGAGTTGCCGAACTGGAGTCTGAGGCTGGTAATTGCGCTGTTGTTAATCGGTTTTCCAATCGCGCTCATCCTAGCCTGGGCCTACGACGTTACGCCGCAAGGAATTCAGGCCACGGCAAGAGTTCCGGGAGCGCATCGGCGCCGCAATCTTATCCTGCTTGTCGTCGCTAGCGCGATAATTTCTACGGCAGCGGGATTTTTCCTGTTGCCACGCGCCTCGGCCCGCAAGATCGACAAGTCAATCGCGGTTCTACATTTGCGAGCTTGAGCCAGGACAAAAGCGACGCCTACTTCGCCGATGGCGTGCAGGATCAGATCCTGACGAATCTCGCCAAGGTCTCCGATTTGAAGGTGATCAGCCACACCAGCGTGCGTCAATACAAGATCGGCGGCGAACGCAACATGCGCGAGATCGGCCGGCAGCTCGGCGTCGCTTACATTATGGAAGGTTCGGTCCAACGCGCGCGGGATCGTCTTCGC
Source organism: Candidatus Udaeobacter sp. (assembly GCA_035764345.1). Lineage (GTDB taxonomy): Bacteria > Verrucomicrobiota > Verrucomicrobiia > Chthoniobacterales > UBA10450 > Udaeobacter. The sequence goes on along the minus strand of DASTZJ010000196.1, from coordinate 8,335 downwards.
ATCAACGCGACGTTAATCGACGCTCGCACCAATCTCCTGTTCTTTTTCGATCTCGATCCAAGGCCGGACCGCATTTCGCTCGCCGACGCTGCAGTGAAAGCAGCGCTCCATCTGCGCCCGGACTCGTCTGAAGCGCATTTCGCCAGGGCCGATTATTACTTCCGGTGTCTGCGCGACTACGATCGAGCCCAGGAAGAACTCGCGATCGCGCGGCCAGGTCTGCCGAACAGCACGCCGTTTTTTATCCTCTCCGGCTATATCACTCGCCGCCGCAATCACTTTCGCGATGCCGAACAGGATTTCTCCACCGCCTTCGCGCTCGATCCGCGAAATCCGAAGGCCTACAATCTTCTGGCTGACACCTACGTGCTCCAACGCCGGTTTCCTGAAGCGGTCCACATCTACGACAAGGTGCTTTCTGCCGGTGAACAGACGCCAATCGTCCGATACCGGCGCGCCTCATGCATATTGTTCGGGACCGGCAACACTGGACCGCTCCGAGATGTTCTGACGAAATTCCCGGACATGGAGTTTGCCGGCGGCCAAACGCCGGCTCGTTGCTGGATGGCTATGCTCGACGGCAATTATGCCGAAGCGGAACGGGTCCTGGTCGCTTCGCCTCGACAAGATTTTCAAGACATCGACTTCAGTTTTTATTTTCCGAAGAGTTGGTATCAAGCGATGGTCGCGCGCGCGAAAGGCGATTCAGTGCGTGCGGCGGCTGCGTTTCGCGAATGTCGAGAAATTCTCGCCCAGTGATTGATCGTCAAACTAGAACACGCGCGGACGATTGCTGTCCTCGGTCAAGTCGATGCCGGATTGGGCCAGAAAGATTTGGCCATCCGCGAAGCGCAACATGCGATCGATCTGATGCCCATTTCGAAAGACATTTACGATGGTGCGCTGGTCCTGGAAGGTCTCGTCCAGGTTTACACTTGGAGCGGCGACCGCGATCACGCGATTGAGTTACTCCAGAAACTCCTGACGATGCCCGGCTACACCAACTACGGCCGGCTGAAATTGCATCCACTATGGAGCCCGCTGCGAGGCGACTCGCGATTTGAAAAAATCGTCGCCTCGCTCGCGCCGAAAGAGACGGCGAAGTGAACGCCAGAATGGACCCGAAGAACTTTTTCGCCGAACTAAAGCGACGCAGCGTTTACAAAGTCGGGATCGCGTACGCTGTCATCGCGTGGTTGCTCACGCAGATCGCGACGCAGGTCTTTCCGTTTCTTGAGATTCCCAACTGGGCGATTCGCCTCGTCATCATGCTACTCATCATCGGATTTCCAGTGGCGTTGATTCTAGCCTGGGCGTTCGAGCTAACGCCGGAAGGGATCAAACTAACGGAATCGGCTGATCGCGAGGCAGCGAAACCATCTCGAAACAAAGCTTGGATTTACATCGTCATCGTAGCGGCTGCGCTTTCGGTAAGCTTGTTTTTTGTTGGCCGCTACACGGCTCCAAAAATTACGAGAAGTTCTGAGTCGTTAGCAAAGTCAATAGCGGTATTGCCGTTCGAGAATCTCAGCCGCGACCCAGATAACGTCTATTTTGCGGATGGTGTTCAGGAGGAAATCCTCACGCGGCTGGCAAAGATCGCGGACTTGAAAGTCATTTCGCGCACTTCGACGCAGCGGTATCAGAGCAAACCTGGCAATCTCTCGGAGATCGCGAAGCAGCTTGGTGTAGCGAACATTCTTGAGGGTAGCGTCCAGAAAGTCGCCGATCAGGTGCGCGTCAACGTACAGCTCATCAAGGCGGACAGCGAATCGCATCTATGGGCCGATACCTATGACTTCCATTATGAACAAGGGGCATATCATGAAAGCAATATCGATCCTGTGGATCGGCGCGCTGGCAGCGATCAGCGCGGGCTGTTTAAACATTGAGCACAGTGCCTTAGTCGCAGGAGAGCGCTATCCGTGGAAGAAAAATATTGTGACAACTGTCTTTTGGATCGGCGAGAAGCCGAGCGCAAACAATCCAGTGCCGAACCGCACAAGCTCATGGGACAAAGGTTGGAGCAGAAGTTACGGCGGATTTGACGATCCAAATCCTGCGCATCGCAGCAATTACATTCCGGTAAAGTTCACGCCTCGACAGAACCCGTTTTACTGCGCTCTCCCATACAACGACAAGGCAGCCATTGATCACCGGCCGGAAGCGCCCCGTGTCGTTCCGTGGTTCAAGGAAGCGTACCAAGGCCCCGGCGTTTCCACCTGCAAGGATCGGTGGGTCGCGATTCGCAAAGGGAATCGAACGGCTTATGCGCAATGGGAAGACGCAGGACCCTTCCGCACCGATTATTGGCAATATGTCTTTGGCAACGAACGTCCGAAACTCAATCTGAACAAAGGCGCGGGTCTCGACGTGTCTCCTGCTGTGCGTGACTATCTCGGATTAAACGAAACGGATGTGACCGACTGGCGCTTCGTGGAGTTTGGCGAAGTACCGCGCGAGCCGTGGTCGACGCTCGGAGAAAACAACACATTTGTGATTCGCGATCGCAAAACAGGCAGGGAATTGGCCGAGGCGTCAAAGCGCGCTGAGGGCGGTGCAGTTGTGCGATAAGCTTTTTTCCGTCACACGATTTTGATCGCGGTATCTTGGGCATTCTCCGTTAACGCGCCTGCGATGTGAACGAACGTCCGCGTAATCGCTGATCCCCTGTAAACTTGCAGTCGTTAATCAGTCCATTTGGACGCGAGGCGGAAGTGCCATCAGCGCGAAAAATCTGGCAGTCCCCGCGCGTAGCCAGATCAACCAGCGGTGAGGCCTGCTCGGATGACTGCTAATATTAAGATCGTCGCGACCGCCCTTTGATCGCGCAGACTACATAGTTGTTTTTGCACACTGCGAAACGCGTCTCGCGTAAGGGCAATCGCTTCGCTAGGGTCATCGGTTAATCGAGAAGCAAAGCTGTAAACAGCGGAATAGTAACTAGCGACCAAACTATCAAAACGTGAGCTTTTCGCTTTCACCGTGGGCTTTCTGTGTTTCGTCACAGTCCAATTGCGTTTACTTACACGTGTTGGCCGGAGCGCCGCGCAATTGATGTCTATGTTCACGCAACCAGCCAGTCTGTTCGCCAACGAAAGCTCGTAAAATTCCTTACAACGATTTTTCATCTTAGTTTCTCGTTTGTGCTGATAATGACCCAACGCCCAGCGTCCGGCGGTTCTGCTTTGATGGGATACGGTGGACGTTGCACTGCTGGAATCGCTTCCGAAGAAAGCAAAAAGAGCAGTACAACACCTGTTGCAACGAGTGTTTTCTTCAAGACAACGCGGCAATGTTTACTGGGGGTTGTCCGGAGACAGCGGTTAAGCTCGCAGGAACTGATTCCGTTCTTGCACTTGGCCGCGAGGCACATTGCCAGCCGGGGGGATGCTTCCATTTCTCACCTGCTTCTAAGGAAACCGCAGAACGAAGTTCCCGAAAGGGCACGACGGGAAAGCAACGGATGGTCAATCCGTTGCTTTATCCGGCTAGACTACGGGCGCAGAATGCGAGGGGAATATTTTTCCGTTCGGAAGATGCAAATTTCGATTTTGACTGAATTCTTATGACCCAGGATTTAGCACAAATGCAGAATTGAAAAAGAGGGGGTAGGGGCAGACCGGTCACCCCCCTTCGAGGTCTTGAGCCATACCAATCGACTCAGCGCCAGGCCGCGTTTTGCTGCATCACAAAATACTCCGCGAAAATGATGTGCGAAGCATGCGCCAAAGCGTCGTTCGGGTTGAGCTAACGCCTAACCAGTTTAAAAAATCGTGTTCAATAGTACAGGGCACATGTCACGCAAACATTTTCAGGCGATTGCGCACGCCCTTAAGATTAACGAACCAAACGTAAACAGTGAATACTACGAACGCGAGGCGGAGCTGTTTAGAAACATTGTTCTCGCGATTGGCGGGGTCTGTAAAAGTTTCAATTCGCGTTTCAACTGCGTCCGCTTTGAACGTGCCGCTGGCTTGGAGTCACTGCGAAACCCATGACGGAGGAGAAAGTCTCAGTTGCCGTCCTAGTTCGTGTTTCCACGGTAAAACAAGAAACGGCGCGGCAGATTTCCGAACTCCAACAGTATGCGATCGGCAAAGGTTACGAGGTTTTAGAGATATGTCAGGAAACGATCTCCGGCACCGCCCGAGATGACCAGCGGCACGGCCTGCGCCGCGCCGAACAACTCGCGCGAGACGGGAAAATCAAGAAGGTGTTGGTACATGAAATTTCCCGAATTGCTCGGCGAAACAGTGTGGCGCATCGCTTTGTTGAGACGTTGGAAGATTATGGCGTATCTCTCTACTGGCACGCACAGGGAGTTGAAACCTTACTCCCGAACGGCAAGCGCAATCCTGCCGCAGGCATTATGCTCGCGCTGCTAGCTGAGATCGCCCGCAACGAATCCGAAACTCTGCGCGACCGAATAAATTTAGGAATCGCCCTCGCACGCAAAAGAGGCGTAGTACTTGGACGCCGAAAGGGGACAACTCTGAGCCGCGACCAGTTTCTCCAAAAGCATAAAGATATTGTCCGGCAGTTGAAGGCGCGGCAGTCCGTCCGTAACACTGCCAAGATTGTCGGCAAGGGCATATCCACGGTTCAACGAGTGAAAGTCGCAATTGCTGCATGACGCCCGCGTCGTTCAAACAATCAACTGATTTCATCAATACAAATTCGCGTCGATTTGCGGCAAAAGAATAGTGGCAAAGCGCATTAAAATCACAGCGACGATTTTTTGAACACACTCGGCGCACATATTGAACAGGGGGCGTTGTCCTGTCAGTCAGGCAATCCTTGCGGCCTGAGCAAAAACAGATCGGAGGGTGATGGACAGCCTCTGCCGCTGGGCCCGCCGCCCAGAAGCAAGATGAAGCTCAGAGCCAGTGCGAGCGCTGACTGCTGATTAGACGCGGTTAGACACCCCACGCGTCTGATTTTTAGGTGCTCTGGAAACAGGAATGTACCTGTCCGAGAGTCGCTTATATAAGCCGGCCTCCAAATTTGCTGTCTTACATACGTACTACTATGAGTTTTCGAGGGAAGGGCTTTTAGACCAGCCTTGTAGGGCCGCCTTTTTTTCGCTGGCGCTGGCTCGCCGCCCGCAGTGGGCAGTTCGGGCAGAAAACCGCCTGATTTCCCAAGACTTTTCTATAGTTTGCTAACGAGAAAAAGTTTGGTGAAAGGAGCCATTTTCCTGCCCTAAGTGCCCGTCGCGAGCGTTGTGCGTTGCGTGCGGGACGAAAGCAAAACTCACGCGAAGGTCACCGCGGCTTTCGCGCTCTTCAGGTAGCCGCAGCGAAATGCCGGTCCAATAACGTTTCTTTCCGCTTTTGCGCCCTTTGATGCCAGCGCGCTCGCCAATTCTTTTCGAGAACGTTGTCTGCTTCGGAAGATAACGGTTGCCTCGGTTTTGCGCCCAAATCGTGTACGCCTTATATAAGGCACTTCGGTCGACCTCGCCCTGTTCCCAACACATTTCGTCAATGAACTCACCAAGTTCGTCCTCATCTTCGCGATAATCTGCGGTGGCCTCATTACAACACGAGCTTCTCCAAGCCCGTGCTCTCGCCATTCGAGGCAGCCTTTGATCGCCCAGTTCAGTATACCGCTGCGTTCTGCCCACAGTTTGTTTGGAAGATCGGGGTCCTTTTCCGCGTCAGGAATTTGCACCCTAAACGGTATAAGCTTTATCCGGCGCCAAATTCCATGATCGTTTCCACGGACATTCGGGGGGTGGTTGCCGTAAATCCACAACTTGTGAGATGCCTCGAAGTTGAACGCCTGACAGTAAAGTTCGCGGCCCGTCTGAGTGTCGCCGCCTGTGATGTCTTTCACGCGACTTTCAGCCAAATCATCTCCTTCTTCCGTCTCCGAGCCAGTGACAAATCGCTTACCAACGAGTCGTGCAATCTCATCTAGCGGTTGCCTGCCATTCGCCGCTAACGTGTAAAGCGACGAGACGCTCTTCAACGCATACGTGCCGAGCAGGGCTTCTAGCAGTTTGGTAAATGTCGATTTTCCGTTTTGTCCAGTTCCGAACAGAAAGAACAGACACTGCTCCGACGTGAGGCCAGTGAGGCTGTAACCGATCGCTCTTTGAACGAAAGAGATCAGTTCAGTATCGCCGTCAAAGACACGGTGAAGAAACTGTTCCCACGTATTGCAAGTCGCACTACAATCGTAATCAGCGTTTATGCACTTGATCATAAAATCTTCTCGGCGCGCCGGCCTGCATTCGCCTGTGCGCAAATCGACGACTCCATTTAATACTCCAAGCAGTAGCGGGTCCGCATCGAATAGCGTCGGGCTGGCGCCCAAATGATTCTGCGCCAGGGTCACCAACGCTTCGATTTTGGCTTTGTCGCCAGCCTTAATCGCTTCTCCTACTGCTTTTTTGCGTTTATCAGCGTCTTCAATCTCGAGAGCCTCCCGCAATAAAATAGGCGACAATTCTTGCGCTTTGCGAAACACGGCACCATCAGCGTCGGAAGTCCAACGATTGCCATCCCAAAGCAACCAGCGTTTCCATGCGTGCACGTACCGCAGTTCGGCCGCGAAAAGTTTCACGAATCGCTCGGCCCGTTCAGTGTCGTTTACCGGGAATAAAGCCAAGGCGTGCGGTTTAGGTGCCGGGATGTTTTCACCTTGGCTCCAATCGGTAGCGGGTTCCGTGCTCATTGAATCACCTCCGAGTTGAAATAAAGAACTGCCTGTCTGCTGCGCGGCACATTCTCGATCCCAGCCAATTTCAAAGCGTCGCTTGTTTTGCCATCGACCCGTTTGCCATCTGGCATTCGGACAAATTGTGAGCGCAACCATGTTCGCGGATCGGCCCCTAGCGAAACGGCATAATCGAAAAACCGCCGCAGTTTGTCCTCTGGCTGTCCTTGGCAGAAGAACCAGCCATGCGCGGACTTGCCCCCACTGAACACGCCCAACGCTAACGGTGCGAACCTTGCTAGGTGCCAAAGCAGCGCCGCCTGTTGATCGAGCGTGCCGCGATCAAATTCGACTATAAGAAAACGACGTGGGCCGGTGTTCGATTCAGTGTGGAAAGATAATTTTCCTCGTTTCGTCCGCCCCTTCTGCGAAGACATCGGCGAGGGCACAATCAGAGAATTCATTCTCAGGCAGCCGCGAAACTCCTCACGTGTATCCGTGGAGAACTGGCTACTTGTTTTGCCAACGCATAGCAAAGGATTGCCAGGGAAAAGCGTATCAATAAAGAGTTCTGTTCTGCTCTGCGCGCCGAACTGATCGGCTCTGGCGAACGTGAAACTAGTTCAGACAGCGTCAGACCGTTCTTTACCGCTTCGATGATTGCTTTCGGATTTACCGGGGACCATCGCGGTGTTGAACGCCTGCGCTCTCCGCGCGCGGGTCGCAGTGCGTCCATAATCTCACTTGGGGGATTTGGATCGCGCGTCATCAACGCTTCGATTTCCGGTTCCGCGTCCTCATCTGACCAGCCTGCCTCGACAAACCTACAGGCTGCGTGGAAGAGCCAAGTGTGTACGCCCTCGCCGCTGGCGGGGCATGGTTTCAGTTTGAAGAGGGTGGATTCGGTTATCATTTGCCCACCTCCGCAGCGAGCCCGCGCAAATAGGCGAGAACTTCATCGAAAGGTACTAAAGTATTGCCACGTGTGGCGCCGCGCTTGCGCAGCCGAACCAGCCGGATTGTGCCGGCCTTTTCCAATTCATAATACGTTGTGCGAGGCAGACCAAAATACGGGTCTCTTACGCCGGATTTCGGAAGCCTGAAGAATTCAGGCTTGGTGTTGATGGTCTGCGCGCCGCGACGACCCAAGTATAAGTTATTAAACATACGTCAACCATTTTCCAACTATTTTGGCTGCCGCTTGCCTGGGCGAAGCAGAAAGCCAAGTATATCACCCACCGAAATCCTGAAGCGTTATTGCTCAGGGCAGCGGGCGTCGTGTCGTGTGCGTATGTTCAGGTGCTCGGGCCAAAACTTGGCGAAAAACCGAGAGCCGAAATTTCGTTTATCTGAGCGATGACGTCAACGAATATTCGGCGAATTCGTCAGACAATTTCGCGGAAATACGCTCAAACATCACCGAACATGTTGCCAGTCTGGTTGCCAGTGAGGTCGTTTCTGAGGCTAACTACGAGGGAACTGGAGGCGAGGGGAGTTGAACCCCTGTCCTCGTCGCTATCCGCGCAAACATCTACATGTTTATCCGACGATAAATTCTGAGGAGCCGAGCCATGCGCCGGCACACTGCCGGCTCCCGAGCGTCCACGAAATCGATTCACGAACCGGCACGGTCGCTCCACCGATTCGCCAGCCTGCTGTCCACGTTTGC
>DASTZJ010000195.1:0-2239 GCA_035764345.1 Candidatus Udaeobacter sp. | reverse complement strand
GACGACTCCCCAGGGACACCAGCCACAGGGTCAAACCGATTCTACGCGCCTCTGGCGTTTTGTTCGTTTGAACAAAACAAAATCGTTTTGATTGCCGAACCAGCTTCGTTGTAAACACGAAGCGCGGCATCGCCGTCCCTCTAGTTGCCGTCCAGCATCGGGACCTACCGCCCCTCCGGCTCCGACTCGTGAGGCGGGAGGAGAATCATGCGAACGAATTGAAAGGTAGCGCCGGAGAGCGAAGACGCGATGCCGAGAAAGAAGATCCAGAAAAGATTCAAGAACCCAGCGTTAACGACCTGGCAGACGAGGATGCCGGTGCCGTGTGCAGCCAAACCAAGAGCCTCGCTTGGTTCCATCGGTATTGTTTTTATTAGATCAGACGAATCATGGCCAGCCGTACGCAGCCGTCGATATGCCGGGCGTTTGCTGCGTTCTTGTGTGTTTCGAACAGTTGCCAGCGTCACCTTGAACGCGGATCACTGCAGTGTGAGGCCGGATCGTACACGTTATCCAGGCGTTGGATAATGCTTTTACGTGGACAAAGTCGAGGATTCTGGGTTGAAGTTCTTTGGTCGCGACTGCGGGCACTCTCCGGTGGCGGGGAAACGGTTATCGAAGTGGGCCGTGCTGAAGATGGAACACCGCGTCGGGAAAAGTCCCCGTGTAATCCTGGCATTTGCAGTCGCTGACTTAGTGTCGGGTGAGCGACCAGCTTGAAGTGGAGCAGACCTGCACCCCAGACGGTTGTTAACAAGCAATAACACGCATTACCGCTGCGCTTGAATGAAATGGTAATTACTGCTTGTCGTAAACCGCGATGTTTTTGAATTTCTTGTGCTCCATCGAATCCGGATCTGATTCTTGGTCAATCTTTTTCGAGCCTAACCAGTGCGCAGGCATCGTAAAACCCGTACCGGCTTCTCAGAATCGCGCTATACGCGCCTTTGAGTCGCGGATGATTCCGACAGTCGCCGGTAAGCGGCGATTCATGGCACGATCTCGTTTACGAGATAAGCCGCGCCGAGTGTGGAAAGGCGCTTCCGGGATTCATGTTTATCATAGATAGCCGCGCCACATTCTATTTGTGTCCTGCCGCTATCGACAGGCAATTCATTCCAACGCGCCAGAAGAAAAGCGTGCGCCCGATTAAGAGTCTTGAATGATGCCTTGTGCAACACACCCGCTGAGTAATGTTTCACAACCACTTCGTAACGCTTGTCGCTTTTAGTCGAATCGATGTCCATAGCTAATAAGACAATCGCGCCGCCCTAAACAATCGGATTGGCCTTAATTCCGTCTGCACGCTTTACGACTCGTGGCGCTCTGTGATTGAATCTTGATCCCATGAGCACAAGCATACGAAACCGACTACCGGGCACGATTGAGCGAATTGTTTCTGACAATGTAGTCTCAGAACTTACCATCAAAACTGCGGCTGGCGACGTAACGTCGATTATCACAACTGGCTCAGTTAAGCGAATGAACCTCAAAGTGGGCGACAACGTTTTTGCGATGATTAAGGCGACAGAAGTGTCCATTGAAAAATAATGAGCAGCTGCACGTTTACGAAGCACGGTTGCGCAAAGTTCATCGCGGCGTTGATCTAATTTCCGACGCGCTGCCATTCGGTCGGCTGTGTTACGGCGACCCCAGATCAAAAACGCAATCTACTACGGGTCAGTTCAAACTCCGCTTAGCGACGCCGATGCCTTCGGCTTATCCTCGCGCGTGCGTGTAGATCTTGCGAAACTCCCCGGCATCACTACCCACCCATCTCGTCTGACTTATGCTTGTGAGGTTTTTGCTTGTTGTGATTCTTTTGATTCTTTTGCTTCTTTTGATTCTTTTGATTGTTTTTCGACTTGCCGCAGTCTGATCGCGCGGCCTCCGATACAATCTGACCTATCCCCGGGCTAATGCAGCCCAGGTTTGCCAAGAGCTGTGCTGCGTGGGCGACGGAAGACACATACTGGCCGTGATTTTTCCAGGTCCCACCCGAGGCTGGACCACTGCATGGAACCAGTTCATCGATGATGGATTCCGCATCCATCACACCGGACAGCGAAAAACTTGCATTAAATGGCCCCTCATGAGTGATGTCGGTCCCGATACGCGACCAGTCCGGGGCAAGATTGTCATTGCGTATCCAGCTTTGCAGGTCGCCTACGAATATCGGAGGATTAACAGGCCTGGGCGCAGAAAGCCACAGAAAATTGCCGCTGCTTAACCCCACTTC
>DASTZJ010000194.1:0-2903 GCA_035764345.1 Candidatus Udaeobacter sp. | reverse complement strand
TTATTTCCTTGGCTTTGACCATACACCTGCACGGCTGGCGTTAGCCGAGGCGGCCATCGAACGCGCATCTCGCCTCGATCCAAATGGAGGTGAAACGCGTCTGGCGCGCGCTCGAAATCTTTATCACGGACATCTCGATTACGATGGCGCTCTGACTGAACTGAAAACTGCTCAGCAGACCTTGCCTAATGATGCGCGGATATTCCGGATGATGGGATACGTTCAGAGGCGGCAGGGCCGCTGGCAAGAGTCGATGCAAAACCTGGAGCGCTCACGCGACCTCGACCCGCGGAACACTGAAACAGTCCAGGAAATTGCGCTCAGTTATGGAGTTCTCCGACGCTATGCTGAAGAAAAATCCGTACTGGATCGCGCGCTGGCAATCGAGCCGAACGATGTCAGTACCAAGGTCGCGCTTGCCGCCATCCAATTTCATTGGAAAGCGGATACCGGCGCCTTACATCAAACAATCGATTCTCTTGAAGATGCAAATGCTGGTGCCTGGTCGAGTGCCGCTGATGAGGCGCTAAGTTGTGCTCTCGCCGAACGCGATGTGCCTGCGACGAAGAGCGTGCTGAACACAATCGGCGATACGCCGCTAACTGACTACTCTGTTCACTTGAATCGTCTGATAATCGAAGGCGTCATCGCTCGCATGACAGGAAATGATGATGACGCGCGCGCTATGTTCAGTGCGGCTCGCGCTCAACAGGAGAAAACGGTTCAAGCCGAACCAAATTACGGCCCGGCACTAAGCGTGCTTGGTTTGATCGATGCAGGTCTCGGCCGGAGAGAAGATGCACTGCGTGAGGCACGACGCGCGGTCAAGCTGGTTTCAGTGGAAAAGGATGCATTGGTTGGTCCGACCATGATCAAGTATCTTGCCATGATTGCTGCGTGGACCGGCGACAAAGATCTCGCGTGCGAGCAGCTCGCCATCGCGGTTCGTCCACCAAGTACTATCAGTTATGGTCAATTAAAACTCTTGCCGTGTTGGGATCCACTCCGGGGCGATCCGCGCTTTGAAAAAATCGTCGCTTCACTCGCGCCGAAAGAGGGAGCAAATAAATGACGAAGAGATTCAGGCGTTCCCATGCAAAAATGTTCAAATCGTGTGAATAACTTGGTCAAAAATTTTCCATTTTTTAGTTTGCAACCCGGTAAAGTTCATCTACCATCCTGACTTCTTCATGCGCGAGCCCTCCAGTTCTGTCCCCGTGGACCTCCAAAAGGAGCCGGGTACCTGCCCCGAGTGCGGTTCGGCGTCGCGCGTCGGACGAAGTCTTTGTCTGAGCTGTCTTCTTTCCGCAGGGGTCGGCGCCAATGGGCAGAACGATGACGCGTCCGCCGTAGCTTCAGCGAAGGCGGAAACGCTTGATGACCTGCTCGGGGAACTCGATGTATGTGATGCCGATTGGCGCATAGGCAATTATCAAATTCTGGAAGAAATCGGGCGCGGCGGGATGGGCGTCATTTATCGGGCGCGGCAGCGGCATTCGCGCCGCATCGTCGCGCTGAAACGAATCTTATCTTATCACGCCGATTCGCAGGAGACGCTGGTGCGTTTCCGGCGCGAGTCCCAGGCTGCGGCGAGTCTCGATCATCCGAACATTCTGCCCATATATGAAGTGAGCGAATGCGACGATGGGTTGCCGTTTTTCAGCATGAAGTTTGCTGGTGGGGGCAGTTTGCTGGAGGCGGCTCCGGCATTGCGAAGTGAGCCGCGGCGAGCGGTGGCGTTGATGGCGAAGGTGGCGCGGGGGGTGCAATATGCGCATGGGCAAGGGATCCTGCATCGGGATCTGAAGCCGGGGAACGTTTTGCTGGATGGACGGGGCGAACCGCTGGTAAGCGATTTCGGTCTCGCCAAATGGTTGGACAGTAGCAGTCACCTGACGCGCACGCTTACTATTTTTGGCACGCCCGGCTATATTGCGCCCGAGCAGGTGAACGGACCGTCTAGCAAACTTGGTCCTGCGGCCGATGTTTACAGTTTGGGTGCGATTTTGTTCGATTTGCTGGCGGGTCGTCCCCCATTTTTGGGTGAGCACGCGCTTAAGGTGATCCAGCAAGCGAGTGAGAAGCCGGCGCCGAAACTGCGCACTGTGGTGCCGGGACTGGATCGGGATCTGGAAACGATCTGCGCGAAATGTTTGGAGCGAGACCCAGGTGCGCGATATCGCTCTGCGGGCGCTTTTGCCGAAGACCTCGAACGCTGGCTGGAAGGCCGCCACATTATCGCGCGTCCTGTTTCGCCGCCTGCGCGGGCGTGGCGCTGGACGCGGCGGAATCCAGTTGTTGCGGGAATGGCTGCGCTTCTGGTGGTGTTGGGATCGGCAGTTGGCGTGATGATTTGGAACGGTGAGATGGCGGCCCCACCTGCGGCAAGTGGCATTGCCGTCCTGCCTTTCGAAAGTCTAAGTCCAGATAAAGAAAACGTGTTTTTCGCTGAAGGCGTTTACGACGGCGTTTCTACCAAGCTGGCAAAGGTGGCCAATCTAAAAGTGATCAGCCATAACAGCGTGGCAAAGTATCGCGGCGCGCGGAACACACAGGAAATTGGTCGTGCGCTGAATATCGCGTACGTGCTCGAGGGAAGCGTGCGCAGAGAAGCAGGCAGAATTCACTTGAACGCCCAGTTGATTGATACGCGCACAGACGCGCATGTATGGGCCCAAGAATACGATCGGGATTTGAGCGATGTTTTTGCACTCCAAAGCGAGATCGCCCAAAAGATCGCAGACCAGCTTGGAGCCGATGTCTCATCCGCTGAAAAAACAGCCATTCAAGAGCCACCGACCACAGATCTTATTGCGTATGATTCCTATCTGCGAGCGAAAGCCCTAATCAATGGCATATCATTCAGCATGCGGGCTAAAGAAGATTTGTTCCAAGCTGTGCAG
>DASTZJ010000193.1:0-8162 GCA_035764345.1 Candidatus Udaeobacter sp. | reverse complement strand
CGCCGGCTGCTTTCCACCGACGTGCCGATCGTGATGATGCGCGTAACGCCCGCGTCGTTTGCGCGACGCAGCACATCGTCGAGATCATTGGCGAAATCTGGAAAATCGAGATGTGCGTGGGTTTCGATTAGCATGAGCCGTTAAAGCGTTGAAGGGTTGAAGCGTGAAGGTTGAAGCGGAACTCCATTTTAGAAAGTTGGATACGTGATTAGCCGCTTCAACGGTTTAACTCTTTATCGCTTCAACGTTCTGATCACCATTCAATAATCGTGCTTGCCCAGGTTAGTCCGCCGCCAAATACGATCATCAGGACGTAATCACCAGGCTTGATCCGGCCACTGCGGTTGGCTTCATCCAATGCGATGGCCACGGCAGCCGCGGAGGTATTGCCATAGCGATCCAGATTCACAAACACCTTGTCCCGCGAAATACCGAGCCGATCCGCAATCGCTTCAATGATTCGGATATTCGCTTGATGCGGAATAACGCAGGCAATGTCCTCGATGGAGAGTCCAGCCTGGTCGAGGACTTTCCTGGCCGCGTTTAGCATCGCGGTGACGGCCTGTTTGTACACTTCCTTGCCCGTCATGTGAATCGTCGCCAAATGCATATCGGCATTCTCCCGTGTAATCGGGCAGCGCGAACCCCCGCCAGGCATGAATAAGATATCGGTGTACTGCCCGTCGCTGCCGATGTGAGTGCTGATTACACCGTGCGCGCTGCCACGGTGGCGCAAAACAGCAGCGCCAGCGCCGTCTCCAAAAAGGACGCAAGTATTGCGATCGGTCCAGTTAGTGATGGACGTCAATTTGTCGGCGCCGATCACGAGGACAGTGTCGTGGGTATGTGACGTAATGAATTGCTGTGCGATCTCCAGGGCAAAGAGAAAGCCGGCGCAGGCCGCGGAAACATCGAGACAAGCGGCGTTGGTTGCTCCGATCTTCTTCTGAACGAAGCAGGCCGTGGCTGGGAAAAGCATGTCGGGAGTGGCCGTTGCTACGAGAATGAGATCGATCTCTTTCGGCGAAATCTTTGCCTGCTCGATGGCCTTGAGCGCCGCTTTGGCCGCCATATCGCTGGTGTTTTCATCTTTTGCGGCAATACGGCGTTCCTTAATGCCGGTGCGAGTGGTAATCCAATGGTCGCTGGTGTCGACCATGCGCGAGAGGTCCGCGTTGGTCAGGATCTTTTCGGGCACATAACTGCCTGTGCTGATGATCGAGACCGTCCGCAGCGCTTTATTGGAGCGCGGGTTCGAGCGAGGCTGTCGTTTCATAGTAACGGCGAATCTCCTCGACGATATGCGGGTTTACCTGCTGTTCAATCGACTCCGCCGCCACTCGCAGCGCGTTCTTGATTGCCAGTGGTGTGCTCGCGCCATGCGCGATGATGCAGATGCCGTTTACGCCGAGAAGCGGACTGCCGCCGTATTCTTCGTAGTTCGTCTTGTCCTTAATTGTTCCAATGGCATTCTTCGCCAGGAATGCGCCCACTTTCCGCATCCTTGTACGCATGAGCTCGTGCTTGAGCCATTGAAACATTGCCACCGCGATCGATTCGCACGTTTTCAAGATCACGTTGCCAACGAATCCGTCGCACACGACGACTTCAACCGGATCTTCAAAAAGATGTCGGCCTTCTATGTTACCGACGAAGTTAAGCGAACTTGGCCTTAGCATCTTGAACACTTCCCTGGTTAATTCGGTGCCCTTAACATCCTCGTCGCCGAGCGAGACCAAACCAACGGTCGGATTCTTGTAATGGAGAACATGACGTGAATAGACCGAGCCCATGAACGCGTATTGAAGAAGATGTTCCGGGCGCGCATCGATATTCGCGCCTGCATCGATCAAAACGAAGACATTCGTTTCGGTCGGAAGCACGGCCGCGATACCCGGTCGATCGATTCCTGGCAACGTGCGAAGCTTAATCGTGCCCGCGGCGACGGCTGCGCCCGTGTGACCTGCGCTCACGACTGCATCCGCTTGCCCGCGCTTCACGAGATCGAAGGCGCGGCTTACTGATGAATCCTTCTTTCGCCTGACCGCCGACCATGCGCGGTCGCTCATATCTACTACTTGCGTCGCGTGTGTGATCTCGATCCGGCTGTCGTTGCAGCCATGCTTCTTGAGTTCCGCTTCGATCCGCGCGGAGTCGCCCACAAGAAAAAGTTTATTGATGTGACGGTAATCACGCAACGCCATAACGGCGCCAGCAACGAGGTTAGGCGGGCCAAAGTCACCGCCCATCGCGTCGAGGGCGATCTTCATCGGTGCGAAACTTTGCGGACATTGGCCGCCAAATGCAAAGCGAAAATCTTATTTGCCCTCGAGCGTCAGCACCTGTCGCCCACGGTAGTAACCGCACGACGGGCAAGCGATGTGCGAGGGAACAGTGCTCCCGCACTGGGGGCATTTGTTGAGGTGCGGGGCATGCCAGCGATTCGCCGCTTTGCGCGTACGTAACCGCATCTTGGATGTTTTGCGTTTTGGGACTCCCATGGCAGGCGGCTACCAAAGCACATCTATAGGAGAAAACAACGTTGAAGCGATAAAGCGTTAAAGCGTTGAAGCGAAGGGTTAAGTGATATTGTCATTCTGGGCGAAGCGAAGAATCTCTGATTCTTCCTTTCTGCGGCGCTTGAATGATAATTCAGAGATGTTTCGCTTCGCTCAACATGACAGGCTAGGCGTTAGACGCTCCAACGGTTCAACGCCTTAACGTATCAACGATTAAGCTTTAGCTTATCCAGGGCGCTCCAATCCGGTTTTCGCGTTGTATCCTGTTCCACGGTCTCGAGCCGTTTTGCCTCGCAAACACGGTTGCCATCTTTATCGCAGCGCGGGTGCGCTGGCAGGTTTAGCAAGAGGTCCTCGCGCATGAACGGCGTGAGGTCGACCATCTCCGGTCCACGCAGTTCCGCGTGCAGGGCAAATGCAGGCACGTAAATTTCGTGCACAAATGTTTCAAGGCACGATACGCAACTCAGCTCCACTGGCTGCGACAGGGAGCCTCTTGCCCAAAGCGCGCCTCCAGCAATGCCCAGGTCGATGTTGTAATGCAGCCGGCCAGCGCAACGAATTCCCTCCGCCTCTAGATCATGGATTGGGCAATCTTCGTCCCCGTCCAGATGCAGACCCTGTGCAGGAATTTGTTTGAGATGAATTTTCACTCGTCAACCCTTTCGAAGATCATGAGCTAAATTTCCTGCTCAGCGCCTTGGCAACACAAGCCGGGACAAAACCGGAGACATCACCGCCGAGGCGCGCTATTTCCTTAACGATGCGAGAACTAAGATAAGTGTATTCCTCCTTCGGCATGAGGAAAATTGTTTCTACCGCGGCATCCAATTTCCGGTTCATCAGCGCCATCTGAAATTCAAATTCGAAGTCGGAGACCGCGCGCAAGCCGCGGATGACCGCTCCGGCTTCTTCTTTCCTGGCGAACTCGACAAGTAATCCTTCGAACTCGGCGATTCGCACGTTCTCGATTTTTCCCGCTGTCTCGCGCAGCAAGTCCAGGCGATCCTTCAGCGAGAAAAGAGGCTGCTTCTCGTCGTTGTGCGCCACAGCCACTACAACTTCATCGAACAATTTTCGAGCACGCTCGACCACATCGAGGTGGCCATTTGTGACCGGATCGAAGCTGCCAGGGTAAATTGCACGTCGCATCTGCGAAAATTCGCAGAGGAAATCGCAAATGAAAAGCCGAATGAGGAGAATGACAAAGCACTAATGACCCGCCTTCGCCAGGCTACAGCGCGTCCGGCGAATGACGAAATATGCGGGCCGCGTGACTCGTTAAACCGTTACACGGTTACATCGGTTTCGATTTAACGATTCAACGCTTAAACGATTCAACCGGCGAAGTCATTCGTCATTTGTCCGAGTTGCCTAAAATTCGTGAGACACGAAATTGATAATCACTCCCATGCGCGATCCGTTGCCATACAAGACCGTCGCCGTTGCGAGCACGTTTTCCCCGCGATTTAAACAGGTCCTTGCGGAAGCGAAACGAATTCTGGAACGCTTTTCGGCCGATCTCCACTTGATCTATGTGGGCGAACGCAATGAGGAAATAGGAAAGAAGTTTACCGACGCGCTCGCACAGCTGGACCTTCCGCTCGATTCAAAGATTCACTACGAAAAGGGAGACCCAGCCGAAGCCATTCTGCGCTCGCTCGCTCGCGAGAAAATCGATGTGATCGTCGCCGGCGCCCTGGAAAAGGAAGTGGTGTTGCATCCATTTCTGGGCAATGTCGCGCGCCGCCTTGTGCGTGAAGCGCCCTCCTCGGTCATGCTCTTTACCACGCCGGCAGTGAAACCCAAACCGTTGCGGCGGATCGTCTTTGTTGCCGATTATTCCGATACCAGATTGGAGGCCTTGAAGAGGACGCTGCGGTTCGCTGCGGCGGAATCATGCGAGCGGCTTTATGTCATTCGTATCATCACCACGTTTGATCAGGCCCGCGCATCGATTCGTGGAGATGCAAGCAGAGCTCCGAAGCCGAGCGTGGACGAAGATGAAGAAGAGGCGCTGGAGAAATTCGTTTTGTCAGCCGGCGCAACCGACGTTCCCATCGAGGCGCGTTGCATTCGTGGCAATACCGGGCTGGTTGCCTCGGATTTTGTTCAATCAGTAAAGGCGGACTTGCTCGTGGTGCCGCTCCAGAAAAATGCTGGTGGCGCTCAGCAACTGCCAGGTAACATCGCGTGGGTCACCGATGTCATTCCCTGTAATCTCTGGGTAATTCGGTGAATTAGATTGCCGAGCTTGCACATGATTGTAGAGGCGCTTGCGTCAAACGCCTTCCTATCGGATTCGGCGCTTGATACAACCGCCGCTACAACCACGCATGGAGCCTGAATTCCAACCGTACGGTTTGCCGCATCTCACGGTCATTTGCCTCACGATCGTCCTGCCATTTGCGCTAGCCGCGATCGTGTGGCGCACAAAATCGCCGCGCCGCGTTGAAAAGATCATCGTGGGAGTTCTCTCCGCAGTGCTCGTGTTGAACTACGTCGTCTATTTAATTTTTATCCGCAGCCGCGGCATCGGGACGTGGCAACAAATGCTGCCCATGCATCTGTGCGATTGGGGCATGTTGGTTGTCATCGTAGCAATGTGGACTGGGAATCAGCGCTGGTTCGAGGTGGCATATTTCTGGGGGATTGGCGGCACATTGCAAGCTGTGCTCACGCCAAACCTGCTCTTTGGTTTTCCAGATTGGCGATTCATCAGCTTTTTCACCTCCCATTGCGGTATCATCATCGGCGTGGTCTTTCTGATGTTGACTCGCCGATACCGGCCGTATCCCATGTCGATCGTGCGCGTGTTTCTCTGGTCGGAGTTTTATTTCGTGATTACCCTTATTACTGACAAACTGACCGGTTTTAACTACGGATTTTTGCTGCATAAACCGGAAGCATTTTCCATTTTGAGTTTTCTCTCCGATTCGTGGCCGCTTTACGTCCTGGAAATGCACGGAGTTGCGCTGGTGTTCTTTCTCGGATTGTACGCGCCATTTGCCATTTTCGATCTTGTGCGACGCAATCGCGCCCCCGCACAGCGGGAGCGGAGGTAGGGGCGATTGACCTCAATCGCCCGCATCGCGAAAATGACCGATTAATGAAAGCCAAACCGCTCAGAGTTGGCAAAGTTGTCATTGGAGGAAGAGATCCGGTATTCATTCTCGGCCCGTGCGTGATTGAGTCGGAGAAATTTGTCTGGCGCATGGCGAAGAAGATCGCTGAAATCTGCGCGACCGAAAATGTCGATTTCGTTTTCAAGGCTTCATTCGACAAGGCCAACCGGACCTCGGTGCACTCATTTCGAGGAGTCGGTGCACGCGAGGGGTGCGAAATTCTTTCTGCCATCGGCCGCGATTTGAAAATTCCCGTCACAACGGATGTCCATTTGCCTGTCGAAGCCGAGTTTGCCGGCGAAAAGATCGATATGTTGCAAATCCCGGCGTTTCTCTGCCGCCAAACCGATCTCCTGCGCGCTGCCGCGGAAACGGGTCGCGCGATCAATGTTAAGAAAGGTCAGTTTCTCGCGCCGTGGGACGTGCGAAATATCGCCGAGAAATTGATTGCATTTGGCAATGAGAAATTCTGTTTCACGGAGCGCGGCACTACTTTCGGCTATAACAACCTCGTTGCCGACATGCGCTCGCTCTATTGGCTGCGGGACGCCGGCTATCGCGTGATCTTTGACGCGACGCATTCGGTACAGCGGCCGGGCGGGGCAGGGGATTCTACATCGGGCGACGGTGTTCTGGCGCCGGCGCTGGCCAGAGCGGCGATGGCAACCGGCTGCGACGGAATCTTCATGGAGGTGCATGAAAACCCCGGCCGCGCGTTGTCAGACGGGCCAAATCAGGTTCCCCTAAAGGATTTGCCGAAGCATCTGCGCGTGTTAAAGGCTATTCATGCTGCCGTCTCAGGTAGGGGCGATTGACCTCAATCGCCCGGGTTACAAGGGTATTGCGTCGAGAGAGCGGGCGGTTCCGGTGACCGGCTCCCATCTCCGCCGGATATTGTCGATCTGGTTAGCGTCGGTCTTGATGTGCGTTGTAATAGCGGCGCCTCAAGTGTCTGGTCAGTCAAAAGCCCGTAAAAAGAGAGCGGGCGTGTCGCCGAGTGCGTCTCCCGCGGAGCAGAGCTTGACGAACATTCCACTGCCAATTGGGCACGAAGCCAAAGGGCTTGTATTGCCAGATTTCGATGCTGACGGTCGCCTAAGGGGAAAATTTGAAGCGGGGACGGCGCACCGGATTGATCAGGAACACATCGGCTTTCAACACCTTAAAATCACGACCTACACACCCGAGAGTCAGCCCGACCTGCTAGTCGACATGCACACATCCGTGCTCGACTTGAAGACTCGGATTTTAAGCTCGCAGGAGCGCACTACGATTCAACGGTCGGATTTCAACATTGTGGGTGATTCGGTGCAGTTCGACACGAACTCGAGGACCGGACGATTGATCGGAAATGTAAAGATGGTCATTACTGACAAGTCTCATCTGACCGCGAAGCCCGACACGAACGAATGAAAAAATTAGCGGTGTTGGTGTTTTTTATCGCCTGCGCGATCGGAGCGCGATCGCTTGGACAGATTGCCGCTGCGCCGGCAGGCTCGCCTGCGCCGACGAAGAAGGCTGAGAAACCAGCAAAAGAGAAAGCCAAAAACAAAGACAAAAAGAAAGAAGACAAATCATCCGGCACGAATTTATTTGGCTCGAGCGCTGCAGGGTCGCAATCCAGTGAACCGACGACGACGGAAATCTATGCGGATGAGGCTTTTTTTGATTCAGCCAAGAACATGGGCATCTTTAGCGGCCGTGTGAAGGTAGTCGATCCCCGTTTCAATCTTCAATCTGACAAGTTGACAGTCTTCATTACAAAGGGACAAAACCAGAGCCTGGAGAAAGCCATCGCCGAAGGGAACGTTGGCCTCATTCGCGACCGGCCCGGTGCGAATGGTGGACCTCCGACCCGCGCTGTTGGTCGCTCCGATAAAGCCACCTATACAGCGACTACCGGCGATGTTGAATTGATGGGAACACCGCGGGTGCAAGAGGGACCAAACCTGCACGTGGCAACCAGTCCCGATACGGTCATGGTCGTCAGTCAGAATAGTCAGCTAAGGACGCACGGGCCCAGTCGCACCGAAATTGTCCAACAGCCAGACGATGCAAAAAAAGGACAAGCAAAACCGTCCCAAACGCCAGCCGCCCAGGCTTCACCCGCTCCGTCTTTGCCAAAACCATGATTAGCCAAGCTGCGCCTGTTTCCACCCCGAAAGCTTCGCCGCCGATCACAAAAAAGGCGGAGACCGTTCTGACTACCGATCAACTGGTCAAGGTCTACGGTGGCCGAGCGGTGGTGGACGGAATTAACCTGCACGTTGGCGCCGGCGAGATTGTCGGACTGCTTGGACCGAACGGAGCGGGTAAGACGACAAGTTTTTACATGATTGTCGGCTTGATCAGGCCAAACAGCGGGCGAGTTATTTTTTCGGACACCGACGTCACTGACTATCCGATGTACAAGCGCGCGCGGCTTGGCATGGGTTATTTACCGCAGGAAGAATCGATCTTTCGGAAGATGACAGTCGAACAAAACATCCTCGCCATTTTGGAAACGCTTCCACTGAGC
>DASTZJ010000192.1:0-3233 GCA_035764345.1 Candidatus Udaeobacter sp. | reverse complement strand
GGTACCTAGCGACGATATGGCCTGCCCTCAGGCCGTTCCCGTGCTTTGTGAGACGGCGTCCAACCTGTTTTGAGTGATGAAAAGCTCTAACAACAGGTCCAGCTCAATGATGTCAGCAACGGCTCACGCAAATGAGTTATCGGCAGTTACACTGCGCAAAATCACCTGGCGGCTAATCCCCTTCCTTTTCTTACTTTACATTATCGCCTGGCTGGACCGGGTGAATGTCGGTTTTGCGGGGTTGGAAATGAACGCCGATCTCGGGTTTAGCTCGACAGTGTTTGGTTTTGGCTCGGGTATTTTCTTTCTTGGTTATTGTCTCTTTGAGATACCGAGCAATATCATCTTGGAACGAGTTGGAGCGCGGATTTGGATTGCACGAATCATGGTAACGTGGGGCCTGATTTCCGCGGGACTGATGTTTGTGCGTACTCCTGCAGTCTTCTACCTACTACGATTCCTGCTTGGAGTAGCTGAAGCCGGTTTCTTCCCTGGAGTGATTTACTACTTGAGCCTGTGGTACCCTACGGCACACCGCGCACGAGCGATTGCCGCCTTCATGACGGCGGTCCCCGTGACGGGATTAATCGGCGGGCCGTTATCGGGAGCTTTGCTGCAGCTAGATGGCATCTACGGTCTAAAAGGCTGGCAGTGGTTGTTTTTCCTCGAAGGTCTACCGGCGGTTGTTCTGGGCGCTAGCGTCATTTTTTACCTGAATGACCGACCGGAAAGGACACGCTGGCTAACTCCGGCAGAACGCGACTGGCTGGTGGAAACGCTTGCAACCGAGCGGAAGGCTTGCCCGCTGAGACCGGATATCCGCGTAGCTCTGACCGATGGCACCATCTGGAAGTTAGGGGTCATCTTCCTTCTCGTCGCGGCCGGATTTTATGGTTATTCCTTCTGGGCGCCGCTCGTTATCAAGTCGCTTACCGGACTTAATAACTTCGAGGTAGGTCTGGTGCTGGGTGCAATTAGCGCAGTAACCATCCTCGGGATGCTTCTGAATAGTTACCATTCCGACCGAACAGGCGAGCGAGCAATACATATAGCTATGCCGCTCTTGGCGATGGGTGCAGGTCTTATAGGCTGCGCGCTGCGGCGGCGACCGATGTTGGCGATTATTGCGCTCGCGCTCGTTCCACTAGGACACTGCGCGAGTTATGGCCCTTTTTGGTCGATGCCGACCCAGTTCCTGACCGGGCCCGCAGCAGCTGCCGGAATAGCTCTCGTGACAATGATCGCGAACATCGGGGGATTCGCGGGCCCAGCGCTCATCGGGGTCTTGAAAACTCGAACTGGCACCCATACTGATGCGTTTCTTCTGCTCGGTGGACTAGCGGTTATCGCAGCGCTTCTTGCCCTGAGAATAGGCCCCGCCCAAGCGCGAAGCAGAGAACGACCGACCTAAGGCGGGCAGCCAGTTGACGCGCTCAAGCCAGGAGTTTGTGTTTAGCGCCAAAGGCGCGGCAACTCATCAGCAAGCCTGGGGCAACGCCCCAGGACTTAGGACATAAAAAGCGCAGCGCTCAAAGCGCGATTCATTCCAGGCGCATCAATCCATATTGTCACTGTCCTGCGTTGCGCCGCGCTTTCAGCGCTCGTTTACAAATATGACTGAATCCCTGGGGCGATGCCCCAGGCTAGCATGAGGAGCGCCTTTGGCGCTAAACACAAACAGGCGCGACAGGCTGTGCACATTTCAGTCATCCGTTTCCGAGCGGAGCCGCGAATTCTTTTTGTGCGAATTCAATTCGCTATCGCGATTTTTCTTATGAACGCCGCAATTGCCCCTGCCGAAGAGTTACGAGAGGTAGCCAGTTTTCCCGACAAACAAGTTACTGGCGTAGGTGTCTCGACAAGATCCGGCCGCATTTTCGTGAATTTTCCCTATTGGTCGGATGATCACTCCATTTCCGTGGCGGAAATTGTAAACGGCCAACCCAAAGCGTTTCCCAATGACGAATGGAACAAGCCCGGCCCTGCAGGCTCGCATTTTATCTGTGTGCAAAGCGTGGTGGTCGATGATCAGGACAACTTGTGGGTTCTTGATCCGGCAGCGCCAAAAATGCAGGAGATCGTCAAGGGCGGACCGCAATTGGTGAAGATTGATCTCGGAACCAACCAGGTCGTGCAAACAATTCCGTTCGGTAAAGATGTGGCGCCGAAGAAAAGTTATCTCAACGATGTTCGCATCGACACGCGCACAAAGACTGCGTTTATCACAGAGTCGGCCAAAGGCGCAATCATCGTTGTCGATATTAAAAGCGGCAAAGCGCGACGCCTTCTCGATGGCCATCCGTCCACGCAACCCGAAAAGGACGTCAAGCTCATCGTGGACGGCAAAGCGTTGATCGACCAGCAAAAGAAAACGCCGCCGCAGATCGCATCGGATGGCATCGCTCTCGATGTAAAGCACGGCTATCTCTATTACCACGCGCTCACCGGTCACACGCTTTACCGGATCAAAGTGAGTTTCCTGACAGACGAGAAGCTCGGGAAACGCGAGCTGGAGTCGAAGGTGGAAAACGTCGGGCGAACGCCAGCGCCCGATGGGATGCTCGAAGCGCCGGATGGCAGTGTTTATCTAACCGACCTGGAAGGGAGCGCAGTCGTGCGTTGGAACCCTAGCCACAAGCGTGTGGAACCAGTCATCGCGGACAAACGTCTGCTGTGGCCGGACACATTGAGCTGGGGACCAAACGGCGAGATGTACGTGACTGCATCACAGATCGAAAACATGCCACGCTTCAATAACGGGAAATCCACACGCACCCAGCCGTACAAGCTTTGGAAAATCATCGGAATCAAACGCGAATAGTCAGCCAAGGCGGCAACCGAAGTGAATCATAACCCGCAGATTATTTCGATACTGGCAGCCGCTGCACCACTGCGCCTTTTTCATCCAGAAATTCCAGCTTCGGCGCGCCCTGCGCGTCTACCATCAGAAGCAAGCGCGGGCACCCCTGCGGATCGGAGAGCGTTAAGGTGGCTGCTTTGTCTTTGGTCCTGCCCACAAACACGCGCCGTGGGCCGCTCTCCCATGCCCCCGGCATTTCACGGACTTTCTGCATGGCCTGAGTCTTCCCCGGTCCGTCGGCCATCTTCTCAATGGCTTGTAGCTTGTCTATGACCTCTCCGAGCGACGCATCGGGCCTGTCCCACACGTTCAGACCGGCGTCATACTGCCCGTCGCTCTCCGAGTAATCGATGTCCACGGTTTGATCTTGCCG
>DASTZJ010000191.1:0-7545 GCA_035764345.1 Candidatus Udaeobacter sp. | reverse complement strand
TGTCGGGGATTTTGTTCCCGACCATCGTCGCGCTTGTTCAAGCGAGTGCGGAAAACCGGATGAATAGCACTGGAATTACAACCTTGTTTAACACAAGCGGGGCAGCAGCTGGTCCACTCATTGCAAGTTTCGTGCTGTTGCCGGCCATCGGCTATCAATGGGGTCTCCTCATCTGCGCCGCTGGCTACGTCCTGCTTGGTATTCTGGTTAGCGAAGGTTTGAGTTGGTCAATTCGGCGCCCAATCGGTGTGGCCACCATCGCACTTTGCGGGACCGCGATGCTCCTTCTTGCGATCCTTCCGTATCATCGCGCTGAATCGCACTTCGAACATGCGAGTCGCCCTTACGAAACTGATGAGCACGGCGAAGTGCGTGCACATGTTGTGAAAAGAATCGAAGGCACTTCGGATACATTACAGCTGCTGCGACGCGATCTATTTGGCGAACCGTACTACTACCGGTTGTTGACCAACGCCTTTACGATGTCAGCCACAAATCCTCGCAGTCAGCGATACATGCGATTATTCGCATATCTTCCCTTGGCTTTTCGTCCGGAATCACAAGACGTCCTGCTTCTCTGTTATGGCTGCGGCGTGACGGCGGATGCGTTTCTTCATGGAGCAAACGTCAAGAGAATGGATGTCGTGGACATTTCGCAAGAAGTACTCCAGCTGGCCGATTTCTATTCGGGTATTAACTATTCAAATCCATTGCACGATCGACGAGCAACTACCTTTATTCAGGACGCTCGCTTCTTCCTCGAGGCCAGTCTGCGTCAGTATGACATCATTTCCGGCGAACCGCCCCCGCCAAAAGTGGCCGGTTCGGTTAACCTCTACACGGAGGAATTTTTCTCGCTAATGAAGAGCCGGCTGAAGGAAGACGGAATTGCCACGTTTTGGCTGCCGATCAACCAGCTGAGAGTAGATGAAGTAAAAGCAATCCTGCACGCGTTCCATAATGCGTTCCCGAACGCATCGGTCTGGGCCAATGCCGACGAGGAATGGATCATGATGGGTATCAACGGTCAGGGGCGTAAAGTGGCGGAGGAAGAAATTCGGCAGTTGTGGAGCAACGCGGATTCCGGCGCCGATTTGCGGCGGATCGGCCTCGAGGTTCCGCAACAATTTGGCGCGCTTTTCGTGATGGATGGCGACGAGATCGATCGCATTACGCGGGACATCGCGCCGCTGACAGACAATTATCCGAAGCGGTTGAGCGATGCGCCCTGGGATGAAAAGGCGAATCTTGAGTTCGCTGCCACTTACATGGAGCCAGCATCTGTCACGGAACGCTTTCTACGGTCGCCGCTGATCACTCGGATCTGGCCGGAGACGCTAAGCAAATCCATGAAGTCCCTCTTCGCCGTTCGCGAGACGCGATTGCTTTCGGAGACGGTTGGAAGCAACAAGCTGGCGGAGCTTGACCTTCTTCTGCGCGGAACGCGGCTGCGCACGCCGGTCCTGGAAACGCTGGGCAGCGACGAACTACGACTCGCGATCGCGCAGCGGGTTGCGCGCGAGACAAAATCGTCGCCACTTGAGATTGTGCCGGATCTCCTGGCCGGCGCGCTGGCGCGACGCGATTTGAACGAAGCGATTCGGCTGCTAGAAAGTCAGAAAGATCGCGGCGCGTTCGGTGTTCGTGAAATCTTTCTGCTAACGTATCTTTACTGCTTGAATGCCAACGTTGATAAGGCCGAAGCGCTTGCAATTGCAAATTCCGCATTGATCAACAAAGATTCGTCGGCCGATTGGCTGTGGAAAAAGTTGGAAACCGATTTCGGATTTCATCCTCCCGCTGATTAATGTGAACCACGCCCGCCTGCGCAGAAATTGCAATTCAGCGGCAATCTCTGACAGAGACTGAACTCATGCTCAACGAGATGAAAGTCTCAATTGTTATTCCGTGCTACAACGAGAAAGCTACGATCGAAAAAATTGTCGAGGCAGTTCGCTCGGCAGCAGTCGGCAGCAAGGAGGTCATTGTAGTTGACGATTGTTCGCAAGACGGGACCCGTGCAGTGCTGGAAGAAAAGGTTTCACAGATGGTCGACCGCATCATTTATCATCAAGTCAATCAGGGCAAGGGAGCGGCTTTGCGCAGCGGCTTTGCGGCTGCCACCGGTGATATCATTCTCGTCCAGGACGCGGATCTTGAGTACAGCCCCGAAGATTACCCGGCGCTGTTAGAGCCTCTTGTGTCAGACAAAGCGGACGCGGTTTTCGGCTCCCGGTTCATGGGTGGCCGGCCGCATCGCGTTCTTTTTTTCTGGCACATGGTCGGAAACAAGTTTTTGACCCTTCTTTCCAACATGTTCACGAATCTTAACCTGACGGACATGCAGACGGGCTACAAAGCCTTCAAGGGTCCTCTAATCAAATCGATTCAGATCGAAGAGGATCGTTTTGGCGTTGAGCCTGAAATTGTGGCGAAGCTGGCGAAACTAGGGTGCAGGATCTTCGAGGTGGGAATTTCCTACTATGGTCGTACATACGAGGAGGGCAAAAAAATTGGCTGGCGCGATGGCTTTCGAGCGTTGTACGCCATAGTCAAGTATGGTTGCCTGCACTAGGCGTATTCAGGTTTGAGCAGGTAAAAGGGGAGTACCGATTGTGATTTTCAGAGCTGTGGCGATAATCGCGCTGGCGAAGTGAGAACCAACGTTTAATGCGCAGGCACGCGCTGTTTGTTGGATTATTTATTCTTATCGCGGCAGCACGCTTCGCGATTCTCCTGGCTTCGCAAACGCATGTGCATAGCGACGAAGCGATCATCGGGCTGATGGGTAAACACATTCTGGAACGGCGCTATTTCCCCTTCTACATGTACGGTCAGGCGTATAACGCAGGCGCAGCCTGGGAAGCTTATCTCGCCGCGATTTCTTTTGCATTCTTCGGCGTCGGCGTCATTTCCTTAAAGAGCTGTATCGTCGGGCTGTCGTTGCTCTGCCTGTTCTTATTCTATTGCATGTGTCAGGCGCTTTATGACCAACGCACAGCCTTTTTGGCCACGATTGTGTTTGCGCTCACTCCATCACTTCTCAAGTGGCAGTTCCAAGTGAGAGGTTATTCCTGGTATTTCCTTTCCATTCCTCTCCTGACGATTCTCTTCTTATCGATTCAATCGACGCCGAACCGAAGGTGGCCGCTGTTTCTATTGTTCGGGGCTATTTCTGGCTTGAGCGTTTGTAGTTTGGAGCTGGGAATCGCGTTTAACCTCGCTCTATGGGTTCTCATTTTGATACGCCGAAGCTTGTCGTTTAAGAACGCGCTGATCGCGCTCGCTGGTTTCATCGCCGGCTACTCGCCGGCCATTGTGTTCAACCTCACGCATCATTTCGCGAACTGGAACGCTGTGCTCGAGAAAACAGGCGGCGGGGGATTTGCGGTGCTTTTTCACCCCGAGACGCTCTCACAAATTTTCGTAACGGAGATGCCGAAGTTCTTCGGTGCCGATACCGTCCATTGGTATTATTCTGAGAAGCCTGCTCTGGGGTTCGTATTTTACACGATCGCCCTGCTTGCGGCGGGCGCTGCGGCATGGTCATTCATCCGATCGCCGTCAAAAATTGTGGAGGCGATTCGCGGCGGTTTCGCATGTAGCCATGGAGAGCGAGATTTGCTTCTGTTCCTCCTGACATTGGCATGCTTTGTTCCGTACGTTACCGCGCCTTTCCGAGTGCCCGGCTATTTTTTGGCCGGTTCTTTCTTTCTTGCAGCACTCACTGGCCGATTGCTGGCACGCTGCTTTGCCTCTTCCAAAACGCTGATTCGTTTCGGCGGAGCCGGGATCTTTGCAGCAGCGGTAATTACGGGAACTGCGCTGATTGTCGACACGGCGCGCCACAATCAAATTGAAACATTAACGCTCTGCGATCAGGGAGAGAACTATTGTATGACGCGGATTCCCGGTGGGGATCTCGACAGCGTCGAACGCCACCTGAGCCAAGAGGACGTAACCGGCGTGTGGACCACCGTTTCTTTTGTTTACCCGCTGCTGTTCGAGTGCCATGAAGCGTTCGCCGCCTCCGATACGTTTTTTGGTTATCAACATCGTGTTTACCCTGAAGCAATTCCCTGGCGCGAACCCGATCCTGAAGGACACGTTGCGATTGTATTTGAGAGCGATTCGCCTTTTCGCGCACCGGTAGAAAGACGCTTTCTGCAACGAGCAGGCGTTGTGCCCCTGATCACCGAATACGGGAAGCTTGCAGTGATCGAAGCGAATCGTCGATGAAGGCCGCCTCCCGATTTGCGGTGCGGCATGAGCGAAAGTTGATCTTGCTGCTTTGCGCGATCGCCGCACTTCGCGTCTTCACATTTTCCGCGGCGTTTCCATTTTTCAACAATGTGGACGAGCAAGCGCATCTCGATTTAGTGATGAAATACTCGCGAGGCGATGTGCCACGCGATTTGGGTCATTATTCTTCTGAATCGGCAAATTCCATCGCTTTATACGGCACGCCCGAGTACTTTATGGCTCCGGAGCAGTTCGCGAAGAACAATTTTCCGCCGCCAAACTGGACGTTGCCGGCTGAACAGCGGGAGGACGTCGTAGGAAGAAATTCGGCATGGTGGCGATCCAATGAAAACCACGAATCAGGGGAACCGCCACTTTATTATGCTATCGCTGGCTTGTGGCTAAATCTTGGCCGCGTCTTTGGCATAGCGGGCGCTTGGCTCTTGTATTGGGTTCGCTTTTTAAACGCGTTCGTTGCGGGGGCTCTCGTCTGGTCAGGCTTCGTTGCTGCAAAGGTTGTTTTTCCTGAGCGACAGTTCATGCATCTTAGCGTTCCGATATTTCTGTCCGTTTGGCCGCAGACAACTTTTTATTCAATACAGAGCGATTTGCTCTCTCCGCTCTGCTTTGGAATCGCTTTTATCGGTTTGATAAAATTTTTGAAGGCCGAGCGGCCAACTGTGCCTTTAGCAATCTGGACCGGGCTTGCGCTTGCCGCGACTTGTCTCGTCAAAACGACAAACATCGCCCTTCTCCTCGTCGCAGGAATAACCTTGCTCTTCAAGATTCGAAGTCGAACCGAGGGGACCGCCTTCCGCTCCCTTTTGGAATCGCTCGCCGTATTGATACTATCAGCGGCCGTCCCAATCGCTGTTTGGTTTGCATGGAATTATCACACGTTCGGCGATCTCACTGCCACCGCCTCGAAAATTGAGTTCCTGGGGTGGACTCGCAAACCGGTTGGCAATTGGTTGCCGCATCCAATTTTCACACTGCATGGGGTGCGGGAATTCTGGCCAGAACTAATAGCGAGTTTTTGGCGGGGCGAATTCATCTGGCATGGCAAACGACTCGCTTCCCAAGGGAGCGACGCGTTCTACTGGATTTCGTCCACGCTCGCGATTGGGCTGGCCGTGATGAGCCTGTTTCCGTGTTCAACCAAGCTCACTGACCTTCAACGAGAGGGTCTTTGGCTGGCGTTTTCAAGCGTCGCAGTTCTGATCTTGTTCGTTGCCCTTCTATCAATGGCCTTCGACTTCGGGCTTTGCGTGTATCCGTCCCGTGAGCATCCGTATTTCACTTCTGGAAGGCTGCTCAGCGCTGCCGCAGTTCCATTTTTCCTGCTTTACTCGCGCGTGCTGGACCGCGCCTTTTCGGGGATCCCTCGGATAATTTTATTTGGAGGAATTGTACTCTTTGTCGTCGTCTCGCAATCCATTCTTAACTGGCAGGCGTTTTCCAGTCATTACAACTTCTTTCATTTGAATTGAGCCGGATAGCCTCAGTCGAGAGAGAGGCCCGCGAACCACGCAGATAGACGCCAATTCGTCTGGACAAAGCGGCGCCAAGTTGCCACGGCGAGTCCGTCCGGTGGCGCGTCGCGTACTCCAAAGCCCAGCGCGCGAAATCCTGAATCCCGACTTCTGATGTCTCGACTGGTTCGCGTAAATTCGCGTCATTCGCGGGCGCAAAAATTAGTGTTCATTCGTATGAATTCATGCTTTCTACCCGCTCAAAAAAACTTTGAAAAAAGTGAAAAAAAAGCTTGCCAGCCCTTGGCGCCTTCCATTAAACGGGGATTCGACGTGACAAATAGGCCCCAAAAGCCGTTCAAAAAAACTTCGAAAAAAGTGAAAAAAAAGCTTGTCAGGGCCGCAGAAATTTAATAAGCCTGCCAAAACCTAACCAAACCAATGGAGAAACTAATGACTAAAAACGTGCTAAATAAACTCGGATTCCTTGGCGCCATTTTTGTGGCGAGCGTGGGATTTCCTCTAATTTTTGCATCGAACGCATCCGCTCAGTTGCCGGCTCCGGCTGTTCCAGCCGCTCCGGGTGCGCCAGCGCCTACAGCTGAGGTGGAACGCGTGATCGTGACCGGTTCAAACATTCCCACAGCGGAAGAGACCGGCCCGAATCCAGTAGACACGTATCGTCCGCAGGACATCGAGAAACTGGGTATTCGCAACGCCACGGACCTCCAGGAATTCATCCCGCAGGAGGCGGGCGGAACCGTCAACCTGAACATTGGCAACGGCGGTGACGGCACCATTCAGTTCAACCTGCGCGGTATCTTGCCCAAGGAGACTTTAGTTCTGGTCGATGGCAAACGGGTTGCCTTTGGTTCGTTGAACTCCGCTGGTTTTAGCGGAGGCCCGGACATTAACCTGATCCCTTTCGTCATGATCGATCACATCGATATCCTCAAGGATGGCGCCTCGGCTGTGTACGGATCCGACGCGATCTCCGGTGTGGTCAACTTCTTTTTGGCCCACAAATTCCGCGGCTTGGAAATTGGTGGCACCTATGGGAACACGAACCTGGGAGCATCCAATGAGATGGGTGAGTGGGAAGCATGGATCAAGGCCGGCACGGGTGATGACAAGACCGATATCGTTGTCATTGCTGATTTCTGGGAGCGTCTCAATGGCCTTTTCAGCCGCGACCGTGACCTTTCTTCCAACGGGGATTTCAACAGGTTTGGAGGATTTGATGCGCGCAGCGGGAACTTCCCTGGCCGCGTTTTGAGTCGCCGTTTGATTCCGAGTCTGTTTTTCAGTGCAAACTCGCCGCCTCCACACTCAGCGCCAAACGCGGCGACTTCCCCGTTCTATATCAGCCCCGCAGCATTGGGTATTCGCACGCACCTTAATAAGCTGGGAAATCCCGTTCCTGGGGATGGGAACTTTTCGGCCTTTAACTTCGCGGCTTTCACGCCCGCGTTGCCGCCTGCAGACCGTCAAGTGTACTACGGCTCGTTCACGCGCGACCTGTGCGACAAATACCTGACCGTATTTGCCGACTTCAAATATGCGCGCTCGTTTTTCGATTCGTCACTGGCAGCTGTGCCGTTTACGCCAGATCCATTTAAATCGCCAGACACTAACACGTTCTTTAGTCCCGCCGGCATCAGTGTGCCGATCCAGAATCCGTTTAATCCTTTCACAGTCGGAGACACGACTCTGGTTATTAACGGCGTGCCAATCCCGATGAGTACTGGTGTCCGGTTTCGTGGCATCAACGACACCGGCCCAAGACATGAAAAATTCACCTATTGGGACCAACTCTTCGACGTCGGCCTAC
>DASTZJ010000190.1:0-11149 GCA_035764345.1 Candidatus Udaeobacter sp. | reverse complement strand
GCCATTGGACTTGGTGTTGACGAATTGCGTTGGCCTAACGTGGTGCGGCCGGGCGACGTGCTCACCCTTGAAACGGAGATCGTCGATCGAAGGCCATCGCGCTCGCGCCCAGCCTACGGGATCATTCGCCTGCGCAACGTGACCACGAACCAACGCGGCGAAATTGTTCAGACTATGCTGGCAAGCGCGATGGTGCCACGGCGCGCTGATTCCCGGGACAGCAAGACTACTGACCACAAGACAACAGACTAAAACTGTATGAGAGACTACACGGAAATCGAAGCTTGGAGACTGACGGATGATTTGACCGTCGCAATTTACGAACGGACACGGTGCTTTCCCAGGGAAGAAATTTACGGACTAACGAGCCAGTTGCGCCGCGCTGCTTATTCGGTTCCTGCGAACATCGTCGAAGGGGCATCGCGAGAGAGCAAGAAAGATTACCTTCACTTTCTTTACATTGCGCGCGGCTCGCTGTCAGAGACTCAGTATTTCATTCGCCTGGCACGGCGGTTGAATTTTGTCGTTAGAAGAGGCCGATACACTGCGGCAACAAACGAAGATAGCGTTTGGTTGCTTTTACACGGCTTGATCCAGGCAGTCGAGAAGGAAGCTGGAAGACTCAGCAAAGTGGTCGCAGGCGTCACAAGCCTGCTTGTGATCGGCTTGATGCGTTGGTCTGGTGGTCCGTTGTCCGTTGTCCGTTGTCTTGTAGTCCGCTCAGCGATTCACCATCTGCATCGCCCAATCGGGATAACGCGCGCCCGCAATGCCTTCCTGGGGGGCGACTTCATCGATTCGCGCGAGATCTTTGCTGGTAAGAGCAACATCAAGCGCCCCGATATTTTCCTGCAGGTATTTGCGGCGTTTCGTTCCGGGAATTGGAACGATGTCGCCGCCTTGTGCCAGGACCCAGGCCAGTGCCAGCTGCGCAGGGGTGCATCTTTTTTCGCGAGCAATTTCACTAACTCGCTCGACTAAATTGAGGTTACGCTGAAAATTTTCTCCTTGGAATCGGGGCGAAGTTCGCCGGTAATCGTCCTCGGGCAGATCTTCAAAACGCTTGATTTGCCCCGTCAAAAATCCGCGGCCCAGCGGACTGTACGGCACCAAACCGATGCCGAGCTCGCGGCATACACCAAGAACTTGCTTTTCGGGGTCGCGTGTCCAGAGCGAGTATTCTGATTGCAGTGCCGTGATCGGATGAACGGCATGTGCGCGGCGGATCGTCCCGGCGCCTGCTTCGGACAGACCTAGAAAGCGCACCTTGCCTTTGCGTACAAGTTCTGCCATCGCGCCAACGGTGTCTTCAATCGGCGTGTCTGGATCGACGCGATGCTGGTAATAGAGATCGATCACATCAACGCCTAATCTGCGCAGGCTTCCCTCGCAGGCTTTGTGGACGTAATCCGGCTTTCCGCTGATCCCGCGGTGGTCCGGCCGGGCGGGATCACGCAGGATCCCAAACTTTGTGGCAATGATGGCCTGCTCGCGATGGCCTCGTAGCGCACGTCCGAGTAATTGCTCATTTGTGTGCGGCCCATACATGTCGGCCGTGTCGAAGAACGTGATCCCGAGATCCAGCGCACGATGAATCGTCGCCATGGATTCTTCATCGTCACGTTCCCCATAAAAATCCGACATTCCCATGCAACCAAGACCGATCGCCGAGACAATCGGCCCGCCACGTCCAAGTTTTCGCTGTTTCATACTTGTTAAGATTCGATTGTTAGTCTTGTCGCGGTCGCGAAATCGTCGGGCAACGGCGCCTCAAAATTTTTCCATTCCTCAGCGCGAGGATGGCGAAATCCAAGCTTCCACGCATGCAACATTTGTCGCGGAAAATCCTTTGCGACGCGCGGCGCATAGACTTTGTCGCCAAACACCGGGTGACCGAGATGATGAAGATGCACGCGAATCTGGTGGGTCCGTCCGCTGTGTAGTCGGCATTCGAGCAAACTTGCCCGATCGCTCGACCGAACGACGCGATACTCCGTTCTGGCCGCGCGTCCGCGCAGAGCAGTCGCGCTCATTCGTTGTCGATGGACTGGATGGCGTCCGATTTTTTCTTCGATTACACCAGCCGTTTTGGGCAATTTTCCGGCGACCAGCGCAAGATAAATCTTCTCAACCGTGCGTGCGGCGAACTGCTTGGATAAGTCCCGATGGGTGGCGTCATTTTTGGCGACTACAAGACAACCGCTTGTCTCTTTGTCGAGACGATGAACGATGCCCGGTCGCTCTTTTCCGCCGATTCCGGACAACGTCGCGCAGTGGCTGAGGAGCGCGTTGACCAGAGTGTGTTCGCGATGACCGACGCCCGGGTGAACGACCAGCCCCGCCGGCTTATTGATAACGATGAGATCATTGTCTTCGAAGAGAATCTCAAGCGGGATTGGCTCTGGCAGGGTCTCGATCTTTTCCAGTGGCGGCTCGGTGAGCTCAATCTTATCACCACCCCGAACAATTCGGCGTGGCCGGCTGGTTGAGTTGTTGAGTCGAACAAACCCAGCGCGGATCAATTGCTGGAGCCGTGACCGGGAGAATTCTGGAAGTCGTTTCGCCAGAAATTGGTCTAGGCGAAGCTTCGCTTCGTTCGCTGAGACGATAAGTTCCAGCCGCGCCGAATTTTCATTCAGATCTCGTTTCATAACCAATCGATGGATCGTCAGGTGTCTCGGGCTCGCACACGTACATGGAGTTAACAATAACAATGAGCGTGGCGCACCGCATTGTCCGCACTTACTTCCGGTGTAAAGTCTGAATGTTACAATCGCTGATGATGGCGAGTGAATCCCGAGAAGTTTCGGGGCAAACATGCCCTGGTTGCGGAACGCTTGTCGACACGACTGCAGCGGAACCATTGGAGCGCATCCCCTGTCCAAACTGCGGAAAGAAAATTCGGGTGGAGCGAACGTTCGATCATTTTGTGGTGATTGAGACGCTTGGTGTCGGTGGGATGGGCACAGTTTATAAGGCACGCGATACGCATTTGGATCGATTCGTAGCTCTGAAAGTGTTGCGAAGAGATCTCGGCGGCGAAGAGGATTATAACGCCCGATTGCAACAAGAGGCGCGCATTGCCGCCGCTGTGAATCATCCCAATGTGGTACAGGTGTTCGATTCGGGAACAGACCATGGTCAGTTTTATGTCGTCATGGAGCTGATCGATCGCGGAAGTCTCGACGATCTCATGGCGCTGCAACCCCGGTTGTCGGAAAAGCAAGTGCTCGAGACTGGAATCCAGGTTGCGAAGGGCCTGCGTGCCGCGCATCGGCGGGGTCTGATTCACCGTGATGTAAAGCCGGCCAATATTATGCTTGTCGATGAATACGCAGCAAAAATCGGCGACTTCGGCCTTGCCAGCACGGCAACGCAACGTTGGGAAACCGACCGCGTCATCTGGGGCACACCGCACTATGTGGCGCCGGAAAGATTAAACAATCAGCCGGAGGATTTCCGCAGCGACATTTACAGTCTGGGCGCAACGCTGTTTCATGCTCTCGCGGGCAAACCGCCAATTGAAGGCGACACAAATTCTGCCACTGCGTTGCGTGAATTAAAACAACGGCCGCTCAATTTGGAGACGGTCGCGCCGGACATTGCTCCAGCGACGGCGCGCGTTTTGCAACGTATGATCGCAGCTAATCCAGGGGAGCGTTTTTCCTCGTACGACGATCTCGTAGCAGAGCTTGAGCGGTCGCTGGAGGATGCCACTGACGGCGGTGCTGGGCGCTGGCGGCCTCGGTTTCGTTGGCGCAGCTTTGACGCTCTACGAAAGGCCGCACGCCAGACTCCTCGGCGGTCGGCTCTGATTTACGTGGCTTTAGTGTTGGTTGCCGCGGCAATCTTATTCGCCGTCGGGCGAGGCTTTTCGCCATCGTGGACGCAAATGACAGCGCGAGCAGCCTCCTTGCTGGAGCGTGGTGCGTGGAATCGAGCTCTTGCCAAGTATAAGGAGGAGGTCACGCTGTATCACTTTGGTCAAGCGGCTGACACGATCAAGAACGTGAGATTGATCGGCGCGTACTATAGGCAGGCAAAGGAAGTCGCAGAAAAGAGAGCGCAACTCTTGTTCGATTGGAAAAACACTCTGATCGATGATCTCAATCGGGTGCATTACTCCGGTATACTCACAGACAGCACCCGCACGCAATACACAGGCATAGCAAGCGCGACGGATGAAAGTCTCAGCATGAGACTTCCGTACGGCATCGCGCGGGTGAAGTGGGACCAGCTTTCGCCACAGGACTTGCTGACTATTTCTCAGTCGTTTATCAAGCCGGGATCGAGCGACGTCGCAGATCGGCAGTGGCGTTGCGCCGTGTTTGCAAGTGAAACGGGACAAGCCGAAGCGGCGAGGGAACTTGCGGATGCGGCCGCCAAAGCCAAGCCCGAATACAAGGAGCAGATTTCCGTTCTGTTTCCAGATATGTCCCAAAGTCCGAAACGGCGATGAATTGGTAGGGCGCGATCGCCGGGCGCACCTAGATAGCGTTCCTCAGCTTCAATTTCCTTGCAGCAGCGTGGAAGCAGCACGAGGGTGAACAAATTTCCAGCGCTAAGAGTCAGATTCTAGACGAATCATTGCCATAATTGATTTTTGGCGCGAATTTTTCTCTCGATCGCGAAGATGGAGCAAAACCCACCACCGCCGCAATTTCCTTCACCGGAAGAACTGAAGGCCAAGATCACGGAGTTCATGAAACAGAACTTCGGCGATCGTGTCTCAGTGGCGACTTTTGCCGAGCCAGAGCCTGCACCAGCAGAGGAGGAAGAAAAGCCCGAGAAGACCGATCACAAGGAATTCGAATTCAATCTTCTGCCGCGGGACATTAAAGCGCATCTCGACCGCTTCGTGATCAAGCAGGATGAAGCGAAGAAGGTGCTGGCGATCGCCGTTTGCGATCATTATAACCATGCCAATTACTTGCGCCGTCTTGAGAAGGAAGATGCCAGGCGTGCGCAGGAGATTGAATACATCAAGCAAAACGTGATTTTGGTCGGACCGACCGGGGTCGGCAAAACTTACCTCATCAAACACATTGCCGATCTGATCAAAGTGCCGTTTGTGAAAGCGGACGCGACGAAGTTCAGCGAGACCGGATACGTCGGTGGCGATGTGGAGGATTTGGTGCGCGAGCTGGTGCACAAGGCCAATGGGGATGTGAACCTGGCGCAGTTCGGGATCATTTACATCGATGAGATCGACAAGATCGCTGCGGCCGGAAATTTAATCGGCCGGGACGTGAGCGGACGCGGTGTGCAGACCACGCTGCTGAAGTTAATGGAGGAAACAGAAGTGCCGGTGCGCAGCATGAACGATCTGCAGGCGCAATTGCAGGCGGCGTTCGAATTTCAACGGCGCGGCAAGGCAAAACGAGAAACGATCAACACCCGTCATATTCTCTTCGTGGTCAGCGGCGCATTTGAGAAGTTGAAAGAACAGGTGGCGCGACGGGTGCGGCATGGCCAGATCGGATTTAGCGCCGAACCGATTCAGGTCATGGACAACGAACTGTTCCAGCACGTAACGACGCAGGATTTTATCGAATACGGGTTCGAACCGGAATTCATCGGTCGATTGCCAGTCCGCGTGGTGTGCGAAGACCTGGATGCGGATGATCTTTTTAATATCATGAAATATTCCGAGGGCAGTTTGCTCCGGCAATACGAGCGCGCCTTCCGTGCCTACGGTATTGAAATCAGTTTCGAAGACGAAGCGCTGCGTCTGCTGGCCGATGCGGCTGCCAAGGAAAAAACCGGTGCACGTGGGTTGCTGACGGTATTTGAAAAGTTGTTCCGTGATTACAAATATTATCTGGCCGGGTCGGGTCTGAGCCAGTTGCGTGTTACTGCTGCGCTCGTGCGCGAGCCGCGGCGAGTTCTCGACCGGTTGATGGTCGAGGGACACAAGCTGGAGGCGCAAATGCTTGAAGCCGGCGCGCGTCAATTTGCGGAGAAATTCAGCAGCGAACATGGATTGGACATTGTTTTTGATGAAGCTGCGGTGCAGCGCCTTGTTGAGCGGGCGCAAGCTGAGCGGATGACCATGAGCGATCTTTGCGCCCACTTATTTAAGGATTACCAGTTCGGATTAAATCTGATCAAAAAGAACACCGGTCAGACAAGGTTTGTTATCAATGCCGAAGCCGTAAATGCGCCGGACGAATTCTTAAGTGAACTGGTGGTGCAATCCTATTATCCGGCTGCGGCTGCGCAAAAAGCCTGATTGTTAATGAAGCGCTCGTTGATCACAACGCTCGTAATTGGAGTTGTCGTCGCCATCATTGTCGGCGTCTTGCACGCAACGAAGGCGGTGGCGGGTTTTGAGGCTGGTGTTGCGCGGCTTGTTTCCGATTATGGCGGAGCGACGAGGATCGTGGCCGAAAAATGGCAGTACGTCCTTGTCTTGCTGATAGCTGCTGGTGTTGTGTGGGTGAGCCTGAGAAATCCCGGCGCTGCGGGACGGTTACGAAACTATCTGTTGTTCGGCTTTTTGTTGGTTGAGCTCCTTGTGCTTTCGTGGGTCTGCTCTCTTTACAGGGTTTTTTTCCAGCCGGTTCCCTGCATTTTTGCGGTCGCACTCTCGGTGGCAGGCGCGGAAGCTTGGACGGCCTTTTTGCGAAGGGACCGTTCGCATTTAGTGCGGACAATTTTTGCCAACCGTCTCTCGAAAAAAGAATTTCGTCGTGTCACCAACGGGACAATCCCGTTCGATGGTCAGGCGAAAGCGTACGAAGCGAGCGTTGTGGTCTGCGACATTGCCAACCGGCATGGATTCACGAATGCCTCTGATCCCGCCGGTTTCGCTGAAACAATGGCGAAATTTCTTCGTGAGACCGCCGACGACCTGACCGAAAGAGGAGCATTTCTACAGGCTGCCGACGGGGAGGGCGTCGTTGCGATTTTTGGATTTC
The DNA here is from genome assembly GCA_035764345.1 of Candidatus Udaeobacter sp. Taxonomy (GTDB): domain Bacteria; phylum Verrucomicrobiota; class Verrucomicrobiia; order Chthoniobacterales; family UBA10450; genus Udaeobacter. Next base: position 4,229 of record DASTZJ010000190.1, on the reverse strand, counting down.
CGAATGAAGGCAGCCAACATGCCGAGGACGCAGTGCGCGCTGTGCTCGATCTGACAAGGAATTTTCGCGAGCGGCGGCAGGACAACGAAGAAACGTTTCGCGATTGGGACATTCACGCCGGCATCAGTTCGGGCGCGATAATTGCCGGCACGCTAAAGGACAGCGTACATCCAGCGCTCCTGGCGAGCGGCGAACCGATTGAGCTTGCCCGCAGGTTCTGTGCCCTGAATCACCGCTATGGATCAGGGATTTTAATTGATACTGCCACTTTCGATCGGGTGAACGAGACCATTGTTGCGCGCCCAATTGATTTTGTGAGCGGAATGAATTCGCACGATCGAATCGAAATCTACGAGCCACTCTGGCTTGCCGCGGAAGCCAGACCGGAGCATGTCGCGCGTAGAGATTCGTTCTGGAGCGGTGTGGTTCTGTATCGAGAAAAACGCTGGGCGGAAGCTTATTCCGAATTTCAGAAGGCACGGGGACCCGAGGGTGAAGACGATCCTGCGTTGCAATTCTATTTGCGTCGACTCGAGCCGCTCGTTCTGCAGTTAACGGAATCGCCCTTGGAAGAAAGCTGAGCGCGCATTGAGAAGGACGGAATATCCGGTCGCAATCCGGAATTTGATTGCGCAACTACGACAAATGCCCGGAGTCGGTCCTCGCTCCGCCGAGCGGATTGCGCTCTGGATGGTGCGGGCGCGGGACGATCAGCCGGAGCAAATCTTGCGCGCTATCGCGGATACACGGCAGACGATTCGTTCTTGCAAACTATGCGGATTTTTTGCTGCCGGCGAAGTTTGCGAGATATGCGCGGACTCGTCACGCTCGACAGAGTTGCTCTGCGTCGTAGAGCAACCAACCGACATTCTTCCCTTGGAAAAAACCAATGCCTTTCGCGGGCGATACCATTCTCTTGGAGGGAAAATTTCTCCGCTCGATCATGTCGGTCCCGAAGATTTGCGCATCAAAGAATTACTGGAGCGTGTCGATCGGGAAAAGATTACTGAAATTATTTTTGCGCTGCCTGCCGATGTCGAAGGCGAATCGACCACAAACTACATCGCCGATCTCTTGAAGGACAGACCAGTCAACCTTACGCGCATTGCCCGCGGTATTCCGGCCGGCGGCGGGCTGGAATCCGCAGATGAGCTAACTCTTTCAGCCGCGCTGTCAGGAAGAACAAAACTGTGATCGTTGCAGCGATGAAGCGTTAAAAGAATGACGCGGCCCGTTTAAACGCTTCAACTTTTCAACGTTTCAACGTTGCGCTAGCATTGGTTAACATGTCGTGCGCAAAGATGGATCCGGCACTACACCAGGCGCAGAAGCCGCCTTGGATCAAAGTGCGTTTGCCGTCCAATCCGGTTTTCTTTTCAACCAAAGCGCTCATTTCCGATTTGCGGTTACACACCGTTTGTGAGAGCGCGCAATGCCCAAACCGCTGGGAATGCTGGAGCCAGGGCACGGCGACTTTCATGATCGCGGGTGATCGCTGCACGCGCGCGTGCGGATTTTGCGCCGTGACAACCGCAAAACCTTTCGCATTGGAAGAAGACGAACCGCAGCGCGTAGCCGAGGCAGTGCGTCGAATGAAATTAAAACATGTCGTGATCACGGCAGTCGCGCGCGACGATCTCAAGGATGGCGGCGCCGATCATTTCGCACGCACCATTACGGCGATTCGAGAGATGGATCCCTCGGTGATTGTCGAAGTGCTCGTACCCGATTTTCACGCGCATGATTGGTGTGTCCAGATCGTGCTCGACGCCGGCCCCGACATTTATAATCACAACATGGAAACGGTGGAACGCCTCACACCGCTGGTGCGATCACGTGCTAAGTACCGCACGTCGCTGCAAGCGTTACGACGTGCAAAGGAATTGTCCTCAAATGTGGTGACTAAGAGTGGTGTCATGCTCGGTCTTGGCGAGAGGGAGACGGAACTTTTTCAGACAATGGACGATTTGCGTGAGGTCGGTTGCGAAGTCCTTACCATGGGCCAGTATTTGCGCCCAACTCCGAAACATTTACCGGTGGTCGAATACATCACCCCGGAACAATTCAATTACTACGGCGACATCGCGCGCAGAAAAGGTTTTCTGCATGTCGCCTCCGGTCCGCTGGTTCGCAGCTCTTATCACGCGGCGGACTTTAATCCGGTCATACGGCGATGACAAAGACCGAGCGTGATCCGCTCGCTCAGATTCGCTCGCAAACCGCCGCGATCATTCCTGCGTATCAGGACGAAGAACATATCGGGGACATTGTTCGCCGAACTCGCGAGCGGCTCGACCAGGTTCTGGTGGTGGATGACGGTTCGGACGATCACACGGCGCAACGCGCGCGAGAAGCCGGCGCTGAAGTTATTGTTCACGATCAAAACCGCGGCAAAGGCGAAGCGATCAAGACAGGACTAGGCTACTGGTTGGATCGAGAAGTCATGTGGGTGAGTCTTCTCGATTCCGACGGGCAACACCTTCCCGAAGAAATTGATCGGTTCCTGACGGCAGCGACCTCCCTTGGCACGCCAGAGCCTCTTGTCGCGCCGGAGCATTGCGAAGGAGGATGCGCGAAGGCAGCCGCAACGCGACCCACTTTTTTCCTTGGCAATCGCATGAATAACGTTGCCGGCATGCCGTTCGCCAGGCGCATCGTGAACCGCTATATGAGCAGGCGCATTAGCCGCCTTTGTGGACAAGAAATTCCCGATACGCAATGCGGTTTCCGCATGTTAAATCGGCAATTAGTTCCCGAGCTGCTTGGAGGAGGGGACCGTTTCGACTACGAAACCGAGGTGCTCATCATAGCCAGCCGCAAAGGCTACCGGATTGAATCAGTCCCGATCACAACTGTTTATTCCGATCAAGTCAGCAAAATTCGTCCGCTCCGCGATGCGATTCGCTTTTTGAAATTGATGTGGCGCTATCGAAAATTGTAGGAACGGCTCTGTGAGCCGTCTACTCTGCTTGCCACGCCGAAGCCGGCGAAGGCCGGTCGCCTATAAAAAAACAGTTGTAGCCCTGGTCGCTGACCGTGGCAGTTCGGGACTGTCAAAACCTTGGTGCAACCGAGGCCAGCTTCCGATTAAGCCCATCTCTGCGCCGGCGGGAACCTTTATGCACGCACGGCATGCGCAGCTGTTTTTTGTTTTCTTCGCTTTCCAGCGAGCCCACGGGCAGCGCGCTGTTCGCGTTTTTTTCGCGTGTAATAGGCGTGCCAGTAATGGGCAGCGCGCCATTCGCGCTGCTTCCGCGTGTAGTACGCGCGCCAGTACTCGGGCGAGCGTATTCGACGGCGCCCACGCTTTTTCATGCGGCCTCTACAAAATTCTACGGAAACTACAGAGCGAAGTTCCCAAATATTTTGCGCGAAGAGGCGAATTATTCTGCTTCCCCAATGCCGAATGATTCGGCACAATTCTCACCATGCAGCCTTTTTGCCCGCTCTACCTCGGAAGGGCAGGAAATAGATTACAAGATGCGGTCTAATTATAGTTAGGCACAATGTGAGATTGCGATGATCATTAGAAGGTCGTTGGTACTACTGATCCTTATTTTCACGCTCAGCTTTTCTCGAGGCGCCGATATATCTGCTGGCGGTACACCCGAGAGTTTAATCCAGTCGCTTTACTCTCAGCACCGGCCAGGACAGAAGAAAACAATCGATTGGTGTAACAGGCAGACTGTCTCTAAATATTGTGATTCCCGCCTTACCAACTTGTTTATTAAGGAGTGTGACTGCCAAAAGAAAAATCACGAAGTGTGCAATTTGGATTGGGATCCTTTTTACGACAGTCAGGACTTCGACGAAGTGGCGCCTGATCCAAGAATAAAAAACGTTGGTCAAAATTCTTTTGAAGTAACCTTCAACAATTTTGGTGAAAAGAAATTGATCTATGAAGTCGTGAAGACAGAAGTTGGTTGGCGTATTTCCAATATTGAGTCTCCTTCCATGAATTGGTCGCTTGTCGATGTGTTATCAGGTAAGTCGAAATGACATTGTGCCTAACCATCGGCTGCAGCCGACCTCGCTCGCAACCGCGACCATTCTTGAATTCGCCGATCGTTGGCTGGTCTAGGCGTAGCTACGCTTAGGGCTTTCTTGCCGGCATAGGCTTTGAGCTTTTCAGGATTTCCGACTCGGGCGTGAGCGTTGCTGGTTTGCCGCTGAAAATGACGCGGTTTGGCTTTTCGGCGAGTGTTCCCACGAGTGCCTTCGCGTATGTG
>DASTZJ010000189.1:0-4675 GCA_035764345.1 Candidatus Udaeobacter sp. | reverse complement strand
TCGCAGCGTTTGGATCCTCCGGCGAAAATTGCGTGGCTGGCACTATACAAATTGATGACTATCAAACACAGAGGCGCAGAGCTACTCACGAACCTGGAATATCCAGCGTGCCCGTTATGCGAGAGCGACCGGCGCGAGTTTCCGTTTCGTTTGCAGCAACCATACAACGTCGTTCGCTGCACGGAATGTGGACTGTACCATCTCTATCCGCGGCTTGTCGAGAGCGCGATGCAGGAAGCCTATCGTAAATCATCGTATTACGAGGGTGGCGCGTGCGGCTACGCGGACACGAGCTACACTGCCCAGGAATCAGCATTGCGGGCAACGTTTAAACGCCTTCTAGACAACCTCGCCAAACGTGGGCTGACTGGTGGCGATCTTTTGGAGATCGGCTGCGGCTATGGTTACCTGCTTGATGAGGTACGCTTCTACTTTTGTGGTCGTGTCGGCACGGAATTCTCACCGCGAGGCGCAGAGATCGCGCGTGCGACAGGCGCTGAAGTGTTCGTCGGACGCATTGGACAGGTGCCACCTGAGGCGAAATTTGACTGCTTAATCGCGCATCAGGTAATCGAGCACCTTTATCAACCATTGTTAGAAGACATCCAAGTTTCGGTCGCCCTAAAAGAAGATCGTCAAAGGAGATAACCAGTGCTTAACGAAAACAAAATTGTAGTAGTCATGCCGGCCTACAACGCCGCAAGAACACTGCGCCAGACATACGAAGAGCTTCCCTTTGATATTGTTGACGAAGTACTCCTTGTTGATGATAGCAGTTCGGATGAGACAGTGACTCTGGCGCGCGAACTCAACGTTACGATATTCCAGCACAAAAGGAACCTGGGTTATGGCAGGAATCAAAAAACATGCTACCGAGAAGCGCTTAAGAGGGGGCAGACATAGTGATCATGTTACATCCTGATTACCAGTATTCGCCGAAGCTAGTAACTTCATTGGCCGGAACGTTTTTGAAGTTCAGGATGCGGAAGGCAGGATTCGCAAGGTTTAGGCTTTTCGATCCGGAGAGAGTCAAGCTGTTTCATGCGTATTATCATGAGTTGCACAAGTAGTTGTTGTTGGCAGGTCGCCGACGCTATTCGGCGCTGACTCATAAATGGTCGACTCGTCGCCTCGTCTGCTACTCACCATCGCGCTGAGCCTGCTAATCTGGGTTATTGCGACGAGCGGGGGCACGCACGTACTAGTCAAAGAGTGGCTTGGCGAAGCGTACGATTCGCAAGCGGAACATTTCCTACGCGGCGATGTGGGGGTGGATGTAGGGGCCATCAGCTCCGAAGCAATGATTGTGAATGGTAAGGTGCGTACGTATTTTGGACCCTTCCCGGCATTTGTCCGAATTCCGCTGAACTTCGTCTACCCGCCAGGGCGTGGGAGATGGTCTCGCGTTTCTGGCTTTTTGGCTGGGATGATTGCCCTGTCTGCCTTTTCGGGTCTTGTCAGGAGCGCCTTACTTAAATCTTCTCTTTCGGTGCCGACGCGCAGATTGCTGGGAAGTGCATTGGTAGTCGGATTCATCCTGGGTTCGCCCATACTTTTTCTCCTTGGCAATCTTTCCATCTACAACGAAGGGATTGTCTGGGGACTGGCTTGGTCCCTTGCGGCACTCCTTTTCGCCAGTCTTTCTCGAAATGCAGAAGGTCGCGCTTTGACTTATTCGCTGATCGCGTTCTCTCTTTCTTCGAGCTTCGCTTTGCTTTCGCGGGTCACATTCGGTGCTCCGCTTATAGTGATTGCACCGGTTCTCGCTCTGCGAATACGGCGTGAGAATCGACTAGCTAATTTTTCGGCGCTCTTTGTTCCCCTTGCTGCTGGACTCCTATTCTACCTCCTGCTCAACTACGCTAAGTTCGGCAGTTTCACAGGAGCGACCTACGATTTTTACATAGATCCGGTGCACCGACAGTTTGCCCACAAGCATGGTATCTTCGACCTGAACCGCATTCCGTATAGCCTTGCGGATTATTTCAGCTTAGCTCCTCCATCGTTCCATCTTGAGGCGCCGTTTCTTCGCGTTGACAGACATGTTCTTCAGAAGTCCGCACCTTTTTCGCTGCCACTCAGCGAGGTTTTTTTGTCTCTCCCCTGGTCTTCAGGCTGGCTTGTGGTGGGAGCGATTGTGGGAATGGTATGTCTCGTTCTACCAGGCCGAGCGAACTATTTTCAGCGGTGGGTTGCGGCGGCGCTTTTTGCGGAAGCCGTTTTGATCTTATCGTACTTTGCTTTGGCTCAGCGTTATGCGGCGGACCTTTTGCCATTCCTAATTTTTTGTCTTGTCGTTTTCTTGGCGGCGGGCGGAATCGCTTTGGTACGCATGCGTTATTTGTTGATCGGGCTAATCGCCATTTCGATCATCATTAACTCGCTGGCCACGGCCTTTTGGCTTGCATCTGATTCCAACCTTCCGCCGGAAACGCGCAGCTTTTGGAGTGTAGTTGCACGCAAACAGCAACGCTTACTTAAATGAGCATGATAGCTTCAACTGCGCATTGAATGGCAACCAGGAACTCAACGGCGATTGCGATTGCCAACGAGTTGCGGAGGACTTTCCGATCGATAAAGAGAAATCCCGCTAAGAAGAATGCAAGCAAAGCCGGCAGGATAAGCCGTGGTGCCCAGTAGCCGAAGAGGGCGCCACCGTGAACAAAGGGGATCGGCAGAAACATTAGCAGGAAGTATGCGACGCCCAATAGGATTGTAATGTGTTCGCGCTGAAGGTCGCCTTTGACAAGTCGATGAAGAGCAGACAACAAAAGCCACGCAGTCCCGACCAGTGCTGACACCGTCCAGATTACCCCGAGATACAGTGACGTCGACATGACGGGCGTCTTCCAAGCGCGACGCGTCTTCTGATCGGGAATAAGAACTTTCCCGATGTCTTGGGGTACAGAAAGCTCCTGAAATAGATTCATTGGATCACTGAAAACGCCCATGTGCGACAAACCGAGATAGCTGTATCTGTGCGGCAGAAGAATCTCGCGCTTGAAGTACTCAGGTGCCCGAAAGAGTCGAAGGTCGTTTGCCTTGACGGCAAGAATGTCCCTATACGTCATATCAGGTGGGATACCTTTCTTCACCCAATGTTTTTCCGTATTGTAACCATGCATCCTACTACTCGCCCAAAAGCTGTGGATCGATAGCGCCGAGGGCAGAGCCAAACTGAGAACGCAAATCGTGAAGAATTGCCACAAGCTCCATCGATGCTTCAGATATAAGGACAAGAAGACAACTAACAGCGTCGGAATCAGTGCCATGAAACTGTATTTCACCCACACTGCAATGCCTAAAGCCAAACCAAGAAGTGCTGCGCTCCAAAGTGGCGGTGTTTCAGTGAACAAAATTTTGTTGAGAACGAAGAGAAGTAGAACAAACAGCGAAACTGTCATCGAGTCGGGCCCGAGTGTCGCGGCATGGATAATTCGCACCGGCAAGAAGACCAGAAATAGGCAGAAGGCGAAGTGAACTATTGTGGATCGAAAGCGCGGCTGCGTGTAACAGAAAAAATACCAGAGCGCGACCAGATTAATCGCCACTTGAAGGATCGACAAGGTGATTGGGAAGGAATTGCTGGACCCAATGAGCAAGAAAAGTGGTCGACCTGGCAAGTAGTAAATTGGCGGATTGCTAGCAGAGAAATCGAAAACCTTCGGCCATTCGATTAGACGCGAGAGATGAGTGTGGTAATCCGGCCCGATGTAGCCACCGCGAAGCACCGCGCGGATCGACAACACAAAAGCGAAGCCAAGCGCAACAGCGCAGAGACTGCGCGGTCCACGCTGATTCATGGATGAATGAGGTTCGTCCAGAGAAATTGATAGGTAGCGGCGGCGTTGATTGCCACTGAGACAGCGAAGAGCGAAAATTCGTTTGCAGATATTCTCGCCGGCCCGTTGCCTACAAGCAGAAGAAACATCCACGGTAGCAGAATCATGCCATAGCGATATGAGAACTGCCAACCGCCGGGATTTCCATGAGACCACAGCGCCGCGGTCAACAGCCCAATGGCGACCCAGGCCACAAGTTTGTACTTTCCACCCTCGCGAAAAAGAAGGAAAAGGAATGGGCTGGCGATGAAGATCGAACAACCAAAACCGTACGGGTGTAGGTATGGAAGCTTTGGGAAAAGATCGCCGAACCCCCCGAAAAGCATGTGATGTATATTGTCCGGGATCGCGTGGAGAGAAAATAATCCGTGCCGGTACCATGGCTCTTGGAGAACGCGTGGGATTCGAGCGTATCCAAAATCAAAGATGGAATGGAACCGCGCGAAGTTATACTCTGCTGTCAGAAACCCGAGGGCTACTGGTAAAATCATAAAGGAGATCAAATCAGGCGCTTTTTTTCGAAGTCGTTGCCCGACGTTGCGTAAACCGATTGCATAATTGCCATCGGGATTCATGAACCAAAAATAAAGGTAAATCGGCAAGACAAGAACCAGTTCGGTACGGTTGCCAAAGGCAAGTGCGAAAAAGGCGCCGGCAACGAAGGGGCACGGTTGAATCAAAGTAAAGTATAACGCTCCTGCTTCTCCCAGTAGCGCGAATCCGAGAGCGATTTGCCAAGACCCACCGAATCCAAGGTTGCACCATGTCCACGTCCCGAAGATGGGAAACAGCGCGAGAACAATGCGTCGGGCAATTGACTTGGTTTCGACACT
>DASTZJ010000188.1:0-11110 GCA_035764345.1 Candidatus Udaeobacter sp. | reverse complement strand
GTAGAAAACATTCGCCGTGTAAGCGAAGTGGCTAAGCTCATGGCGGACTCTGGGACAGTCGTGATCACTGCCTTCATCTCGCCTTATCGGATGGATCGCAGCCGCGCGCGCGAGATTGCGTTGGAAGGCAACGCGGAGTTTATCGAAGTGTTCGTTGATGCGCCGCTGGAAGTTTGCGAGGCACGTGATCCCAAGAATCTCTATAAAAAAGCGCGGGCTGGCCAGATTCGTGAATTCACTGGCATTGACGCACCTTACGAAGCTCCGGAGGACCCCGAGATTGTGGTTCACACAGACCGGCAAAGCGTCGACGAATCGGTAGCAACGATACTGGAGCAGTTATTGCCGCGATTGCGAGCCGTCGAATAGATGCGGGATACCGGATGCTGGATTCGTGATGCGGAATTGAACGATGCTCCGGAGCTTGCCGCGCTGATCTGCGAACTCGGCTATGAAACCACGCGCGCAGAAATGCAGACGCGCCTAAAGTTGATTTTGTCGAACCCGGCCTACAAAACCTTTGTCGCTATTATGGATGGCTGCGTCTGTGGGATGATCGGCACGCTCACGTACCCAAGCTATGAGCATAACGATCCATCCGGCCGAATTGTTGTCCTGGTGACATTGAGCACGGCGCGCCGCCGCGGAATTGGTCGCGCGTTGGTTGCAACTGCGGAGAAAGATTTCGCTCAAAAAGGAATCAGGCGCGTCGCTTTGGATACACGGCTTACTCGAGAAGACGCCCACAAGTTTTACGAATCGCTCGGTTACGAACGAAACGGGTGGCGATTTGTGAAACGACTTCCGGCAAGCAATTGATGGGAACTCGATGTGGAGAAGTGGAGCATTCTTGCGATCGCAGCAGTTGCAGTAATCGCAATTCAATCCGCGCAAACAGCCGAGTCTTCGAATAAGCCTGCGGAAACAGAGGAAGTGACGGTCACAGCAGAAGCGACTGGCTCGCTTACCTCGGTGTCACCCCAGGAATCCAGGAAGGAGAAGACGCACGTACCGGGCGGCTTCACAATCAAGACGGCCGAGGAGATGAAACGAGGCCGCGCGTCGAACTTCGAAGATTTGCTGCAGAGAGCACCGGGCGTTTTTCTTCAATCCGAAAACGGCTCCGAGGTTTCAAAGATTTCGATTCGAGGATCCGGAATCACGTCCGAAGACGAGCCACTGGGCGTCATGTTTTTGCTCGACGGCTTGAGCTACAACCAGGGGGACGGCGAAGCCATTCTGGAAGATTTTGATGTCGCCGCGCTTAGTCATGCGGAAATTTTTCGCGGCCCGGATGCACTAAGATACGGTGCGTTGACCCTTGGCGGCGCAATCAATCTCGTGCCGCTCACCGGGTACGATGCGGCACCATTTCAAGTCCGGCTTGAAGGAGGGAGTTACGGTTACTTCCGCGGTCAAATGAGCGGCGGCGCAGTAGAAGGTCTGCTGGATCAGTTCGGTTCGATTGGTTTTAGAACGCGGGACGGCTTTCGGGAGCATAGCCGCGAGAATACAGAAATCCTTTTTGCTGATCTCGGTTACAAATTGAGCGAACAGGCCGAGAACCGATTTTATCTCACGCTGGACCGCACCGATCGCAATCTGCCCGGCGGGCTGACCAAATCAGAAATGGAAGATGCGCCCTCCCAGGCAAATCCGCTGGCGATTGCGGAGGATTGGAACAAAGACTGGAATTACATTCGGGTCGCGGACAAGCTAAGCATTCGAACGGACGAGATTCAGTTTGATGCCGGCGCATTCTGGTTTCACCGCGACCTCGAACATCGCGGATTCTTTTCGGCGGATTTCCGGCAGGGGATCGAAATGTTTTATTCGGATAATTTCGGCGGCAGCCTGAACTTCGTTAGCCGGCACGAACTCTTTGGCAGGCAGAATCTTTTCACAATTGGTTTGAATCCGCAAATCGAAGACGAGCATAGTCAAAACTACGAGAATCTATTCGGTCATACAGGCGCAACGACCGCGAGAGGCGAAGGCATTTCGCTAAACGTTCCATTTTATTTCGAAGATCAGTTTTACGTGGCACCGCAATTATCGATCGTCGCCGGAGCGCAGGCCATTTTCGCGGAACGACATTTCATTGATGATTTCGTCAGTGACGCAGAAGGAAATCAATCAAATCGACAGGATTTTTGGGGATTCAATCCCAAGCTGGGCGCGATCTACGAAATCAATCGCGAAACGCAGGCGTTTGTGAATTTCAGCCGCAGCTGGCAGCCGCCTTCGTTGGACAATCTGGTCGAGTTTACTGAGGGCCCGAATTCAAGCGTTGTTTACACACCGCTGCAGCCACAACATGCCTGGACAATCGAGATCGGCACACGAGGAGAATTTTCGCGGATTCAATGGGAGTTGTCGCTTTATCACTCCTGGCTGCGTAATGAATTGCTGGAACTTAACGATCGGTTCGGGAATGACATCGGCACGACGAATGTTCCCCGCTCGATTCACCAGGGAATCGAGGCGAGCGTGGAAATCGAATTGTTCCGGGAAATCTTGATTCCAAAGCATGGGAATGGCGCAGGCGATCGTTTGTCGCTCGAGCAAAGCTACACGCTAAACGATTTTCATTTCGATCGGGATCCGGTTTACGGCGACAACCGCATCGCTGGAATTCTGATCCCCGTCTATGAACTGCAACTTCTTTACGAAAGCCCGTTTGGTTTTTATGCCGGTCCAAACGTGCAGTGTAACCTCTCGCGTTATCCGGTGGATCAGGCGAATACTCTCTTTGCTGATAGTTATGCCTTGCTTGGCTTTCGCGCCGGATTTCGGCGGACTAACGGATTCTCAGTTTTTCTGGATTGCAGGAACCTGACGAATCGGCGGTACGCGTCCTCTATCGATGTGATTGCCGACGCGCGCACGGAACCGAATCCTGAGATTTTTCATCCCGGCAACGGGCGCTCGTTTTACGGTGGAGTTTCCTGGAGTTGGTGAATCGTCGATTCGAGCCCTATTTTTCAGGAGATCCAAATTGTCTTCGTGTTTGTGAACTCGCGAATCCCGGCGGCGCCGAGCTCTCTGCCAAACCCGGAGCGCTTCACACCGCCAAAGGGCAAACGCGGATCGGAGGCGACCATCGCGTTGATGAAAACCATTCCAGCTTCCAGGTCGGACATGAAGAGCTTCTGTTCCTCGGGATTGTTCGTCCAAGCACTGGCACCGAGACCGAATGAGGTATCGTTTGCTAATTCAATCGCGTGGTCTGCGTCGGCTACGCGGAAAATCGATGCAACCGGGCCGAAAACTTCTTCGCGATACGCAGGCGATTCCCTTGGCACGTCGACGAGGACAGTTGGTTCATAGAAAAATCCGGGGCCATGAATCCGATTTCCGCCGGTCAGTAATTTTGCGCCTGCTGCAATCGATTTCTGAACCTGGTCGTGTACGCCTTGCAGAATTTGTTCCGTCGCAAGAGGACCAATTTCGGTAGCCGGATCCATAGGATCGCCAACTTTTAACGCGCGCATCCGGTCCACGAACTGGTCAAGAAACTCCCCATAAATTTCGTCTGCAACCAAGAGTCGCTTTGCTGCGATGCATGATTGTCCGGCGTTGATGGTGCGGGCTTTGACCGCAGTGGTCAGCGCGCTTTCGAAATCCGCGCTCGGCATCACGATGAACGCATCGCTGCCGCCAAGCTCGAGCACACTTTTCTTGATCTGACTCCCAGCCGTGCTCGCCACTGCGCTCCCAGCCTTTTCGCTGCCCGTTAACGTCACCGCCTTAACGCGTGGATCGACAATTAACTTTTCCACTTGCTCTGGTTCGATGAGGAGCGTTTGGAAAACGCCGTCATGAAATCCCGCGCGGCAAAGTATTTGTTCAATGGCAAGTGCGCACTGCGGGACATTCGAGGCGTGCTTCAGTAAGCCGACGTTGCCTGCCATTAGGGCCGGCGCGGCAAACCGCAACACCTGCCAGAACGGAAAATTCCACGGCATGATGGCGAGCACTGGTCCGAGTGGTTCATAGTGGACATAACTGCGGGCCGCGTCCGTTTGTGCAGCCTCGTCCTCAAGGAACCGCTCTGCATTATCAGCATAAAATCTGCAGCCGCGCGCACATCTCAGGACTTCTTCTACGGATGCCCGGAACAATTTTCCCATTTCAAGTGTGATTTTTTCTGCAAGTCTGTCCTTTTCTTGCAACAACAGCTCGGCTGTGGCCTCCATAAGTTCCGAGCGCTCGCTAAACGCAGTTCGCCGATACTTCCTGGATGCCTCTTCAGCGCGCTTCAGACGTTTCTCGATTTCGGTATCGTCGAAAGGAGCAAAGTCCTTCAGCTTTTCGCCCGTAGCAGGGTTGACCGAAGCGATTGGCATGCACGTACCTTACATCGCATCTGGAATTAATGGAGGGGCGAACTCCGCGAGCCCGGCGTCGCAGAGCTCCGCCCTTCGCGATAATTGCGCATTACAGGCGAAGCCCCTTTGGAATCAAAACACGGTCGAGCAAATCGAAGAACCATTGCACGAGCAGTGCCAGCAACGCCGCGGGAACGGCTCCTTGCAAAATCGTTACGTGATCGTTCAAGTTCAGGCCACTCAGAATCGGTTCGCCCAGACCTCCGGCGCCAATCAATGCCGCCAGCGTTGCGGTGCCGATGTTAATTACCGCGCTGGTCTTGATTCCCGAGAGAATCGAGCGCGATGCCATTGGCAGATAAATTTCCCAGAGCCGGGTGAATGGGCTGAGTCCCAGCGCAACAGCGGATTCACGTAACGATCGCGGGATGTCCTGCAAGCCGCTCGCGGTATTCCGCACAATTGGCAGCAACCCGTAGAGGAACAGGGCAGCGATGGCAGTACGAACGCTGATCCCGAAAAAGGGAAGAGGGACAAGCAATGCCAGCAAGGCGAGCGACGGGATCGTTTGCACAATGCTGGCGAAGCCAAGAATTCCCTGTCCAATCAAGCCACCGCGACTGGCAACAATGCCAAGCGGAATTCCGATGATCACTGAAAGCAACAGCGAAAATCCTGCGAGCTCGAGATGGCGCTGCGTCCAGCGCGCGAGCTTGTGCGGAAAGGATTCGCCAACCAAATTTGCCGATCGTCCACCGTTTTCAAAATACAAGTTTGCCGCGAAGGTGTAATCTTTGGTGCGCTCCGCCTCCATATTGAGATGAATCATACGTTTTTCATCCAGCGTTCCTTCGAGTCGGCGCAATGCAGTGATTGCGCCGGGCGACATGGACGATCGAAACAAGAAGACGGCGTCATACTTTGGGAAAAATTGAAGATCGTCTTGGAGAACTACCAGATCGCTTTCTTCAATCTTTGCATCGGTCGAATAAGCGTCCTTTACGTCAATTGAGCCATTGGCCAGCGCGGCGTAACCGAGCGCATGATCAATTCCGATGACGCTCTGTTGAGGGAGTCCATAACGCTCGCGCAACGGCCGCCAGCCATCCTGACGGTCGAGAAATTCATGGGTGAGCCCGATCTTAAGCTCCGGATGCTTTCGCAGGTCACTGATAGTGCGAATGCCCAGGCGTTGCGCTTCGCTGCGTCGCATGACCAGCGCATAAGTGTTGTTGAACCCAAGGGACTCCGTCATGCCAACACCGAATTTCCCGAGCGCATCTCGAATTTCCTGAAACGATAGTTGCTGACCGTTTTTTAGGATTTCTTGCGCGATTGTTCCCGTGTATTCGGGATAGGCATCGATTTGTCCACCGCGTAGCGCTTGCCAGAGAATGATCGTGCCACCCATGCCCTGGCGATGTTCTGCCGCAATTCCAGCATCGTTTAGCGCGCGCCTGGCGATTTCACCCAGAACGTACGATTCTGTGAATTTTTTTGAGCCGATGATGACAGGATTCGCTGATGCTGGCAAAACTGCCGCGACGAGGGTCAAAAATAACAGTGAAAGAGCACTGGACCATGTGCGGCGCGGCAGATGCCAGTCTGGCTCGGACCGGTTGCGCCCTATCAGCGTGCGGCGAAGCGCGTTCATTTCAGCGTGACTCCGCGTTGCGCGTTGATGAATTCCGACACGAAAGGGTCGGCCGGTTTTTCGCGGAGATCAGTAGCCGAGCCTTTTTGCACAACGCGGCCCTCCTTCATGAGCACGATTTCATCACCAAAATAAATCGCCTCGGCCAAATCATGGGTGACGAAGAGCACTGTCTGCCGCAGCCGAGCAAAAATTTCTTTGAGATCTTTTTGCAAAGAGGCGCGCACCAGTGGATCCAGCGCGCCGAGCGGCTCATCGAGCAGCAGTAGCTCCGGTGAAAGCATTAATGCGCGCATCAAACCGACGCGTTGGCGTTGACCGCCGGAAAGTTCGAGAGGATATCGCGAGAGCAGATTGACGGAAAATCTTGTCAGCTCGCACAATTCGACGAGCCTGTTCCGCATTTCATCCTCGGATTTTCCGATGTGGCGCGCCATCAAAACGACATTGGCGCGCGCGGTCAAATGTGGAAATAAACCGCCCTCCTGGATCACGTATCCAATCCGCCGGCGAAGATTGCGGATGATCTCGGATGTGATCACTTCGCCGTTGAACTCGATCGAGCCAGAGTCCGGCTCAATCAAGCGAATGATCAATCGAAGCAAGGTTGATTTGCCGCAGCCGCTCGGCCCAATAAGAACAGTCGTCTTGCCGCGTTCGATTGAGAGATTTGTCGCATGCAACGCGGTTGCGTCCGCGTAGCGTTTGCTCACGTCGACAAGTTTAACGAGGGCGCTCATTGGCGATTCGCGATATTCTGTAGAGGCAGGCGTGCCGCCTGCAAGCGCGGATGGTTAGGTTGCGCGGCCGACACGGCCGCCACTACAGGTTTGTAGCCGCGGGCGTTGACCGCAGGCCGGGGTCATCGACCCCGGCTACTGCTAAAATAGAAGACGCCAAACAGACGCGCGTCATCGGTCCACAAGTTGACGAAATCAAATCCCGCCTGGCGAGCCAGAGCAATGAAACCTTCTGGCGTGTACTTGTAGGAATGCTCGGTCACGATTTTTTCACCGGCGCGGAAATGAAACTGTCGATCTTGTATGCGAACCGTCTGATCGGTCGCGCTGATCAAATGCATCTCGATGCGACCTGCTTCAGTGTTGTAAATGGCGCGATGTTGCCACCGGCTTATTTCAAAATTTGCACCGGTCTCGCGATTGATGTGCGGCAGTAAATTCAAATTGAATTGCGCTGTGACGCCGGCTTTGTCGTTGTACGCGGCTTCGATCACATTTTGATTTTTCTGCAAATCGACGCCAATCAGCAGCCCGCCGCCTCGACCCGAGACATTGGCAATGCGCCGCAAAAATTCGAGCGCTTCATTTGGCTCGAAATTGCCGATAGTCGATCCGGGAAAATAAACGACGTTACGTGCAGCCTTGTGACGCGGCGAAGGCAACACAACGGGCTGCAAATAGTCGGCGCAGACCGGTAGAACCTCCAAGTAGGGAAAAATTTTCCGGAAAAGCGCACTCGATTTGCGCAATTGCTTTTCCGAAATATCAACTGGGATATAAACCGCAGGCTTCTCGAGCGCTTCGACGAGAATCCGTGTCTTGGTGCCCGCGCCAGTGCCGAGTCCGATCAGCTCAATATTCGGTCCGAGTTGCGACGCAATTTCGGCGCGGTGTCGGTCCAGAATATCGAGCTCGGTTCGGGTGACGTAATACTCCGGCAACTCGCAAATCTTTTGAAACAGCGCTGCCCCTCGCTCATCGTAGAAATATTTGCAAGGCAGTGTGCGTGGATCGGAGGAAAGGCCGGCAATTACATCTGACAGGAAATCAGAAGTTGCTGGCGGAGCCTCAGCAGCAGGTTGTACGGCCGTTAACGAGTTGGCGGTCATTATGGCATTATCGTTCGGCGCGTGCCCGGTGGACGCGCCCTACCGATTCACTGTGGATCGCGTGCGAGTCTGATCCCTGTAAATTGCCAGCGTTTTTCCGGCTGAAAGAAATTGCGATAAGTGCGGCGAATATGACTGCGCGAGGTGGCGCAGGAACCACCACGCAAAACGTACTGGTTACACATGAACTTGCCGTTGTATTCGCCTAGCGCGCCCGGTGCGGCGCGATAGCCGGGGTAGGGCGAGTAGGCGCTGCGGGTCCATTCCCAAACGTCGCCAAACATTTGGTGAAGGCGCCAGTCGTCTCCCGAGGTGGACAATGCCCGTGGATGAAAAATTTCGTCCTCTACGAAATTTCCTTCGAGCGGGTAATCCAATGCAGCGCGCTCCCATTCAAATTCTGTCGGGAGGCGCGCGCCAGCCCAGTTTGCATAGGCGTCGGCTTCGAAATAACTCACATGGGTCACAGGCTCGGATTCATCAACCGGGCGAAACCCCGAGAGAGTAAAGTTCCACCAGGCGCCATCGCGTTTAGTCCAGTAAAGCGGCGCCTGCCATCCGCCTGAGGCGGAATCGTTCACAGTCATCCATCCGAGTGACAACCAGAATTCCGGACGCATGTAACCATTGTCTTCGATGAACGCCATATACTCGCCGTTTGTTACCGGCCGTGAAGCAAGAGAAAACGCGAGAACCAGCGCTCGATGCCGCGGTCCTTCGTTGTCATACGCGAATCCGGGGCCATCGTGGCCAATCTCAATGGTTGCTTCGTCGAAATCGACGAATTGGAGCGGCGAACTCTGTGAGCCTGACGTCGCAGAGCTCCGCCCTCCAGTTTTCGGCTCACGAAAGACAGGGTAAAGCGGATTCTGCGCGAACACATGCTTGATATCGGTGACCAGCAATTCCTGATGTTGTTGTTCATGATGAATGCCAAGAACGAGGATCGGTTCGATTTCATCGAGCAGCTTTTCGTCCGCGCCAGAAAGCAGATATTCGATATGCGAATCAATCGATGCGCGATAACGTTGTGCCTCCTTCACCGTCGGGCGCGAAATTAATCCGCGCAGGTCGCGCCGGTGCATGTCGCCGGCGGCGTTGTAGTACGAATTAAAGAGATAAGCGTACTGCGGGATTTCGGAGCGATAGCCAGGACTGAACTTTTTGAGGATAAACGTTTCGAAGAACCACGTTGTATGCGCTAGGTGCCACTTTGTCGGACTAACATCGGGGATCGACTGGACGACATAATCTTCCGGTTCGAGACCTGCGCATAACGCATTTGTGAAATTTCTGATTTTATGAAAACGAGCAAGAAGGCGCTCGACACGCCCTGAGCCCCGATGAAAATCCGCTCTTTTGGCCGCGACCGTGTCGGTGGCGGCTTCGGCTGAAACTGGACTCAAAGAATTTCTCCCTCTTGTTCGAGTTCTTCTCGGCGCGCTTCCAGCATCTGGTCGTGAGTTGCTTCCTCGAGACCATCGATCACGCAATGCTCGCCGACCGTCTCCTCTTCCTCGGTACCGGGGCGCGGCATGCGGTGGCCCTTGGAGCTAGCGACGACACTCCACTCTTCGGTGAGATCGGCATTGTCCGGAGTCTCTTCCGGGGGCGTGTTATTTTCCGCGCCCATCAATTCGTGGCGAGCCTGTTTCCAGTCTGCTTCGGTAAATTCGTCGGGGTTACGTTCATCGATCATTGCAATTTCCCTGGCGCGTCTCTCGACCTCCTCAGGCGATGGCGCGCCCAGGCCGTTGCCGTGCACCGAGATTTTCCCCGCGTGAGGTTGTGAGTAATCATTCATAACCACTGATGCGAAAGGCCACGGCGCCTTGTTCGCATTACACTGTGCCTTACAGATTAGAGGCTTGCAATACAAGCGCTAAAAAAAGGATCTGGCGCTGTTTAAGATGAAAAGGGAAAATCTTCTTCAACTCGAGGGTGGCGCCGTCGTTGCGTTTCAAGAATACGGCGATGCAAATGGAGTCCCGGTGGTATTTTGCCACGGCTGGCCAAGCTCATGCACTATGGCGCGACTGACAGACGAGCCAGCACGTGAGCTTGGCGTCCGTATCATTTCGCCTGATCGACCGGGCATTAGCGGATCGAGTTTGCAGCCCAATCGAAAATTGACCGATTGGCCGCGCGTTGTAGAACGACTTCTCGATCACCTCAGTATTGGCGAATTTCGGGCACTTGCGATTTCCGGCGGCGCCCCCTACGCGTACACGATGGCGGCAGCAATGCCGGAACGTGTGCGGGCAGTTGCAATTGTATGCGGTGCGATTCCCATGGCCGAGCTTGAGGATGGCAGAGGATTGCTGCCACTTTACCGCTGGATGCTGGCGCTTTATCGATCGCAACCGCAACTTTTGCGAAGGTTGTTTTGTATAGCCCGGCCGCTTCTGTCCTTGCGGCCGCCTGTCCGGCTTCGGCCGTTACTCTTGAAAATGTTAATGCTGCGACCGTGCGATGCGGAAAGCCTGCGTGACGCGGCAGCGTTCGAAGCTATTTTCGAAAGCCAGCGGCGCGCGTGGCGCGGGTCGACTGAAGGTGTGATGGCAGACGCACAGATTTACGCTCAGCCATGGGGATTTTCATTGGAAGACATACGCGTTCCGGTCCGTCTTTGGCATGGAAAGCAAGACCGGGCTTTCTCAGTTCACCTGGCGGGAGAAGTCGGGAAGCGATTGCCCAACTGCAAAGCGCGTTTCATTGATAACGCCGGTCATTATTCGCTGCCCATCCGTCACATGCGGGAGATTTTGAAGGACTTGATTTCGTTCTGATGGCAGGAGTGCTTGCCACGCCGGAGGTCGCCGCGGCGACCGAAGGCGGGTCGCCTGCGTCCTCAAAACATGCAGCTGTCGCGAGTGCGAGTACATTTCGATCATGGAAGAGGATTTCACAGGGGGCGCGATTCACGATCAGCCAACACGTCGACAATGGAGCATTGATCCGCCGTTTGATGCGCGTGTGCGACAATTGGTTCGCGATTGGGATGCAAGCGAATCGCCCGAGCTGATCGAGGAAATGATCGTTACGGCGCTAAAGATAGCGCGCGATCACATGAGTGTAGCGGATCTCAAGTTGATCAATCGCTCCGTAAAAGAAATGCGCAATGCGGCGAAGGTCTTCGCGCCATTTCAGCATTTGCGCAAAGTAGCCATTTTCGGATCGGCCCGCACTCCGGCCGATTCACCCGTGTACGAAGTGGCAAAGGATTTTGCGCGGCAAATGGTGTCACACAATTTCATGGTGGTCACGGGTGGCGGC
>DASTZJ010000187.1:0-4686 GCA_035764345.1 Candidatus Udaeobacter sp. | reverse complement strand
GTGCCGGACCGTTACACGACGCGGATCATGGATTTGATGACGCCGCTGGGAATGGGACAGCGCGGTTTGATTGTCGCGCCGCCGCGCACTGGCAAGACAACGCTCTTGCATCACATCGCCGAGGCAGTGGCAAAAAATCATCCAGAGGTCATTCTGATCATTCTCCTTGTCGATGAGCGCCCGGAAGAGGTGACCGATTTTCGTCGGTCGCATCCAACAGCAGAACTGATGGCCAGCTCCAATGATGCCGACATCAAAAGTCACACACGCATTTCGCAGTTGGCCATCGAGCGTGCGAAACGCCTCGTCGAAGCAGGAAAACATGTATTCATTCTCCTTGACTCCATCACGCGCACCGCTCGCGCATTCAATAATGCAATGGGCGGCGGGGGCCGTACCATGAGCGGCGGTATCGATGCGCGCGCCATGGAAATTCCGCGCAAAATCTTCGCAGCCGCGCGTAACACGGAGGAAGCCGGTTCTCTTACGATTGTTGCTACAGCACTAATCGAAACCGGCAGCCGCATGGATGAGCTGATCTTTCAGGAATTCAAGGGCACCGGAAACATGGAGATGGTGCTCGACCGGAAAATCAGTGATCAGCGGATCTATCCTGCGGTGGATATTTTTCTCTCTGGCACACGGCGGGAAGAGTTGCTGCTGCAACCGTGGGAACTGGAGAAAATCAATCTCATTCGGCGAGGCCTGGCCGGACACAAACCAGAGGAAGCGATTCAGCGACTGTTGATGTTTGTGAAAAAATTCCCGACCAACGCTGAGATGCTCAAGGGCATTCCGGGCTGATCGGTCGCGATTACCGGTCTTAACGCGCTCGGACACGGTTTACAATTCGCTGTGCGCACTCGAAGGTTCTCCAAGAATCTCTACCGAAAAATCTTTGGGAGAAAACGGCCGCGCGAGATCTCCGAGCTAAGCACCTCGAGGATTCATCAAGCTGTCCTTCGCGCGATCGCGGCCACACCTGCCATGCCATCTGGAGGAGACCACCTCGATGTTGGCAGCGGGACTGGGGAATTGTTGCGGCTGGTTCGAGCCCATCATCCGTTTCGTTCATTTGGCTGCGATTACACGGATAAATTGCTCTCCGTTCCTGGTCCCAGGATCGACACCGTCAATCTAAATCGTCAACCGCTTCCGTACAGCGATAATCGTTTCGCCCTGGTTACGTGCGTCGAAACAATTGAGCACTTGGAAAACTATCGGGAGGTCATCCGGGAAATTTATCGTGTTCTGCAACCAGGGGGTGTCGCAGTATTTTCAACGCCAAACATTTTAAATCTGCGCTCCCGTCTGCGCTATCTGTCGTCTGGCTTTTACAACTTGTTTGGCCCTTTGACACCTGACGAATCCGTTATTCACACTACGCGCGGCCACATCAACCCGGTCAGCTGGTTCTATCTATCACATGCCCTTCTCAGCGCTGGTTTCCGCGATTTGAAAGTGACAGTGGATAAATACCAACGTCGCTCCCTTGTGGCCTTTCCGTTCCTCGTCGTTCCTCTGCGCGCCTCAAACTGGGTCGTTTATCGTCGTGACAAGAGTACCTACGGCACGCTGGACGAGCGGAACGCCTGGGCTGTTCGAGCGATGAATTCGCGGGACCTGCTGCTCGGGCGAACGTTAATCGTTACCGCCGGTAAGCCGGTGTAATGTGCTGTTCGTAGAGCGCGTGAATAGCGTCGCGAGCATCAAGATAATCGCGACGGAAAGCATCGAATTCATGGTAGCCAAGACGGATCGCAAACCTTCGTTGTTCGTCTGGATCGCTGGGAAGCGTTGAAATGCCTCTGTTATCATAGCGCCGCAGCACAAGTTCGCAGCGGCGCATGAACGCGTAAGAATTTTTTAGCTTCGCAACGTCCGACTTGCTCAGATGCCTGTGCTGGTGCAGCTGATCGACTGCGCGCTCCCAGTTCTGTTCCCAGATGTTTCCGCGCATCTGCAACGCTTGAACTAGAAACTCCGCTTCTATGATGCCGCCAGCTCCGGTCTTTAGATCGAGAAAATCCGATCCGCTTCCGCGCTCGCGTCTAATGCGCTCGAGCATGTCATCGATTTTTATGAGAAGCTCGGCATCCTGGCATGCACGACGCCATGCGCGTTTTGCAATTTCCATGAATTCGTTTTGTAACGGTCCGCTGACGCCGCGCGAGCGACTCAGCGCCTGCAATTCCCAAGGCTGCGCTCGGCTTGTGTAGTACGACTCATAAGTTTCAAGAGAGCAGACGACCGGGCCTTTTTCGCCTTCAGGACGCAGCCTTGCATCCAGCGCGCAGATATTTCCCTCTGCAGTCGGCTGCGCCAGGGCGGTCATAAGATTCTGCGCCGCACGAACGTCCTCGCCCACGAACAGAACGTCCAGGTCCGCGCCGTAGCTGATCTCGCATCCTCCAAACTTTCCAAGCGCGATGATGGTCAATTGCTCATTTGCGAGGAGCTTCGCGACAAAAACCAGACACGCTTCCGCGACATCGGAAAGCTCGGCAAAGGTGGCGGCTGGTTGAATAAGTCCCAGTGCGTCGCGCAGGACGATGCGCAACAGTTGTCTCTGCCGGTAGGCGCGTATCGGGTCGAGATTGTTTTCATCTGCGCCTAACGAATCGAGTCGCTGCAGATTTTCCGGTACCGACCGGGGCTCGCCAAATGTTGGATCTCGAGTGATGTCCTCCAGAAGTTGCGGGCGTCTAATCAAGAGCTCGCCGGCAAAGCGGCTGGCATCAAAGGTCTTCACAACTAATTCCAGCAATCGAGGATTCGCGACCAAGAGTTCAAAGAACAGACTGCGCAAACCGTAACCTTCCACGAGGCGAACAAATTGATTCAGCGTCGCGTCCGGGTCAGCGGTCCTTGCAAGCCATCCTAGTAAGGCTGGGCGCAGCTTGCGAAAGATCTGGCGCGTGCGTGGCGCGATATGGAAACTTGCAGCGCCCTGCGCGAGATCGGAAAGCGCCTTGGCTGCTCGTTTCTGATCGCCGAAAATTTCAAAGTCGTCTGCCGTCGGCGACCTGCCCGCCGGGGATGTTCCTGAAACGATCCGTTGAAAAATCGGACGCACTGCGCGCATCCTTTCTTGCAGCGCCGCAGTGAAATCTTCACTAGACGAAAATCGGAGACTGAGGGCGAGGCGTTGCAAAGCTTCCGCGTCTCGGGGAACAATGTGCGTTTGCTGTTCGGCCTCTATCTGTAAACGATGCTCCACACGGCGGAGAAATTGGTAAGTATTATCGCAAATCAGCACTTCCTCGCGCGGAAGAAGGTCCAATTGGCGAAGCGCTCGCAACGCTTTGAGCATACTTGCTTCCTGCAGGAAGGGATGACGCGCTCCGTGGATAAGCTGCAAGGTCTGCACGATGAATTCGATCTCGCGAATACCGCCGCGTCCCAGTTTCACGTCGCGCTCCAGCTTGTCTGCGCCGACTATGTCACGCTCGATCCGCCGCTTGATACGGGCGATTTCATCCAATAAATCGGGCGACGCGCTTTTGGGGTAAATAAAAGGCTGATGTTGCCGCAAAAATTCGTAAGCCAGTTCGCGGCTGCCGCCGATTCCGCGCGCCTTGATCAGCGCAAGGCGTTCCCAGGTTTCGCCGAACCCGGCATAATAATTTTCCATGCTCTCGAGCGAGCGGGCCAATGGCCCCGCCGAGCCTTCGGGGCGCAAACGCAGATCGACGCGAAACAGCGAGCCAGCCGGGTGCCAGGTTGAAAATGTTTCGAGGATTCTTTTTCCCAAGCGGTTAAAAAATTCGTGATAGGAAATGTGTGCGGTCAGCTGGCCTTCCTCACTGTAGAGAAAAAGAAGATCAACATCTGAGCTGTGATTTAGTTCGCCGCCGCCGAGCTTGCCCAGTGCAAGAATGGCGAATTCGGCCTTGGGCGAACCATAATTTTGCCGCAATTCCGTGTTCCAATATTCGAACACATTGCGGAGACAAATTTCCGCCACCTGCGAAAGCTCGCCGGTGGTTTCCTCCAGCGACGCGACATTTGCGAGCTCGCGAACGGCGATGCGCGTCATCTCACGGCCCTTCCAAAACCGAAGAGCAGAAAAACCCTGGTCCGCGATCGAGTTGCCAGCCGATCTCTGCAGGTAGCCCAGCATTTCCGCATAGCCGCGGGGCACACAGCAGATTTGGGGCTGGCAAAGCCACAGAAGGCTGTCCGGGTCGTGCGTAAGGCGGGCCGCACAAATACTGGAGACAGCAAGAAGATGAAGCAGCGCCGCTTCGCCCAGCGGAAATTGTTCGACGACATCGGCAAGCGGCCGGGCGGTTTCCGGCCAATGTTCCCTAAGATGAATCAGGACGGTTTCGACCTGGGCCGGGTTAATTGAAGCAGCCGCTCTTTCGCGAATCCAATGATCACTACCAGCCATCGTTCAAAGATCATTCGAATTTGCTCGAAAGACTAGTTAACGCAGCGCACTAAAATTGCGTTCGCGTTAAAAGGACAAAATTATCTCACATATGTGACTTAAAACTCGGCGTCACGGCAAAGGGCGAGGAGCCAAAACGCGAAGCGCTCTCTCCCGAATTCGGAAATCAACCGGGCAATTGCCGGCGAGTTCGCCATCGAGCTCCAGGGGAACGTCCTGTTCGCTCGTTATACGCAGCTGCCGTGTCTGAAAATATTCGATTTCCGGAGCGTTAATGTCGGAGCTGAATA
>DASTZJ010000186.1:0-3095 GCA_035764345.1 Candidatus Udaeobacter sp. | reverse complement strand
CGTCGCAGCCAGCCTCTACTGCCTCTTGAATCAAATACAAACGCCTAAAGGCCGGGAGCTAATAGCTGATACTGACAGTTCCGGTGGCTCCGTGTGCGTGGTAGTTATCCCGGCCTAGCTGGCCTTGGTAACCGAGAAAGCTTGAAATTCTATCCGTCCATTGGGTCCCAACGCCGGCGTTAAGAGTGAGGTGGTCGTGGCCCTCATGCGGGCCAAAGAAGGTGAAAGAGACGCCGGGGAACGCCACGGCATTAGCCGTGATAGGGAGATTCGAGATTTTGTATTCGTGCTCCCAAAGAGCTTGAACAGTCGGCAAAACCGTAATCTTCTTCCCGACACGCCAAGTGTAGCTGGCTTGCCCGCCCAAGTCCGTGATCCAGGATTCTTCGGAATCATCATGGATATCCAGAGGCAGCAATGAACCTTTCTCCCGGAATCCATTAATGTGGACGTTAGCATACTGGGCGGCGAAGAGCGGGCCGACCGCGAGATTTCCCCAGTGAAAATTGTAACCGACCTCTCCGTATGTACTGAACTCGTAGCCGTCCGTGCTCCCCGTAGCCTGTCCGAGCAACCCTTGTCGGCTGGTATCATAAGAGTCATACCCCGCCCAGAGCGCAGTATTGACGTAGAATCCCCCCTTGAAGTACGTGGCATACAGGCCCCATTGGCCGTTTTTGACCTCGATATCCCCTGCGGGTTGGAGATTGGTCTCAGAGTCGGCGTAACCTCCAAAAAGCCCGATCGCCAGATGGTCTGTAAGGCGATAGTCGATGCCTACGCTGGCTCCGCCGGTGGTAAAATCGTATCCCCGCCGGAAGCCGTCGTTATCGAGCGAGACCAAATTTCCCCAACCATTTACCCAAAGCCCCCAGCGGTTTTCGGCATCAGGTTGTAGGATGCTCGGCCGTTCAACTGAGCCCTTGGGATTTAATGTCTCCTTATCTAAGGAAGATGGCGGCGGTGCTATTATATTTGATACCAACCCGGTGGAACCAGCTCGAATCTGAGTCATCCGGTTACCCAGATTGGACCTCTGGGTATTAGCGCCTGAAAAGCCGATCTCGAACATCGACGTGAGCTGTTCGGCAGTCGAATCCAGAATCTTAAGCAAGAACGAGAGCGATAAATCGCCCTCCGGATCCACAGGCGGAAGCGGTTCCGGGATAACAATGCTAATCGGCGGCCTTGGTTTCGGGGTAGGGCTAGGCGTGGGCGTACGCCTGGGCGGGGTAGGAGTAGGCCTGGGCCTCGGTGTAGCGGTCGGAGTTGCTGTAGGCCTAACTGTAGGTGTTGGCGTAGGGGTAGGTCTTGGCGTGGGGGTCTGAGCCGGTGTAGGCGTGGGCCTCGGTGTAGCTGGGGGAGTCGCTGTAGGCCTAACCGTAGGTGTTGGCGTAGGGGTAGGCCTTGGCGTGGGGGTCTGAGTCGGAGTAGGCGTGGGCGTAGGTCCCGGTGGCGTTGCCAGGTAAAACAGGGCTACTCCGTTCGGAGCGTAAATGTCTATCCGTTGCAGCTTCGGGTCGAAGTTCAAAGAATCGATTACTTGGGCGAATTGCCCTTGACGCCCGTTTCTCTCAGCAGTGTGTACTACTTCAAACGCGTCCCCACTGGCGGGCTGAAAATTGCCGAGAGAACTCACCGCCAATGTGCCATTCAAATTTGCAGTACCTACATTCAAGTGATCGTACTGTTCACCTTGGGTGCCCCCGACGCCAAGCGAAAGCGTGGAATCAGCATCCATCGAGTAATTTCCGCCGACGCTTAAAACAAGAGCCTCACCGGTCGCAGCAAATGCTGGGGCGCTCGCGAAGAACAAGGTGCCTGCTTTGATAGCGAGGTCCTCGGCGATTGTTGAACGGCCTGTCATGTTCCATAGGCTGGCCGATTCGATGCTGACGTTGGTTACGTTCTGCGTTGCACCATTCAAGACGGAGTTGTTTAGCAGAGCGACGTTCACGACGGTACTCTGGCTCTCGACTAATATATCGCCGAACAGAGTCACGTTTCCGGTTGCGGTTAGGTTGGCGACTCTTTGCCCGTGCGCGGAGGAACGGAACAGCACTCCATTACCCGGATTCACCAAAGTCCTATTCTCAAACAATATCGCTATGTTCACGTTGTCTTCGATATGAATACCATCTGCTTGCAGGGTAGTAACCGTCGTGTTGTCGAGGGTAATGGCATTGGTGGCATTGGCGCTCCCGCTGGTAAATATCGAGATACCATACCCATTAGGTCCAGAAGTCGTCACTGTAGAGTCGAACACAGTCATCGTGGAACCAACGGTCTGCGCTGAGCTAAGCGCTAGTCCTGCCGCGCCGCTGCCGGAAGTCGTAACTGTGCTCCCTGTGATAGAAATGGTTCCGCCGGCATCAGCAAAGGCGCCGAAGCCGTTTACCCCGGTTGTCGTGATGATCACGCTCGAGGCGTTGATTATGCCGGTCCCATTTGCTTCTATACCCGGGCCGCTAGTTGTTGTTACCGTGACTTTATTCAAGGTAAGGAGTGGCGGTGGTGGTACAGTTACCGTACTTGTAATTTGAGCGAGTATGCACTGAGCTGGAATGGTTCCTGCGAGCGCACAAAGAATCCATTGTGGCTTCATGAACTATCTCTTTGGCAAACTGGCGCCGATGGTAACATCGGCTGGCAATCAAAAGCAATTTTTTCTGGCGCGACCCTGTAAAGTGGGCCGGGCATTCCGGCAAAAGTAGCAACGGCGGGCGGTACACGAGGAAGGAAAGCGCCGTCTCAAGGCTGGCGCCGTCTAATTTCGATGGTTGTGTGCGCTCATCGCTGCCGAAACATTTGAACTGTACGAGCAACTGAGCGTTAATATGCTTGCCGTAAAAAACGTATGCGCCGAAGCGCGTGACCATTCGTAAACGCTAAAATTGCCGAGCCTAACGGGTCTCCCTTAGAAAATGGCATTTTCAGAGGTGCCGATGATGGGATTCGAACCCATACCTCGCTTTTCGCGAGAACGGATTTTAAGTCCGTTGCGTCTGCCATTTCGCCACATCGGCGCTGCGCTTGAGGAGTTTAAGCGTTTATACGACCGGACAAAATGAATTTCGCAATGAGCCGGGACATTG
>DASTZJ010000185.1:0-2115 GCA_035764345.1 Candidatus Udaeobacter sp. | reverse complement strand
GTCAACTCGCGAACGCTTTCGGAGTCCTCAGCAGCGCTCACGCTGCGATTCAAGTAAAAAGTCGCGCGTAAAGCAAGCCTGGAGAATCGCGCGGATCACTCGCCCGTTAGGGCGGTTCCGAGGAGCGGCGGCTTGGCAGTTGTCCGATTTAAATATGACTGCTGAGGGAGCCGTCACTCCTTGACGGCTTGTCATCGTGCTGGACCTGCGTGAAAATTAACGCCCCGTGGCTCTGCGACTGCCGAAACAGGATTACCAGGACATCGAGCGAATCATCGAACTGGATTTTGTACGCGCGACGGAAGCCGCTGCGCTGAATTCACTCCGCTGGCTCGGACGCGGTGACAAGGAAGCGGCTGATGCGGCGGCCTGCGATGCCATGCGCGGCATGTTCGATCTCATGAACATCTGCGGCGAAGTCGTCATTGGCGAAGGAATCAAGGACGAAGCGCCGGGCATTTTCAAAGGCGAACAACTCGGCACGTGGATTCCCGGTTCGCCGCAGTTCGATATCGCCATCGATCCGATCGACGGGACAACCAATATCTCCAAAGGCGCGCCGAACTCCATCAGTTGCATCGCGGCGGCGAGCCCGGAGGAAGGAGTAAAGGTAGCGCTGCGAGATGTGCCGTCGTTTTACATGTCGAAGCTGGCTTACGGGCCACGCGTCATCGATTACATGAAAAAGCGCGGCGATTCACTTCATATCGAGATGCCGGTTGCGGAGATGCTGGCAATTGTTGCGCGCGCGGTGGACAAACGCGTCCAGGACGTCGCGGTCATGATGCTGGACCGACCGCGGCACAAGGAAATCGTCGAACAAATTCGCGCGGCGGGCGCGTCGTTACGCATGATCGGCGACGGCGACATCGCCGCGGCCATCGCGCCATCACTACCCGAATCCGATGTCGATCTTTACATGGGGATCGGCGGTTCGCCCGAAGCGGTGTTGGCGGCGGCCGGGATCAAATGTCTCGGCGGCGATATGCAATGCAAGATGTGGCCGCGTGATGAAAAGGAACGAAAGAAATTGATCGATGACGGGTACAAGAAAGATCTGGAGCGCGTCTTTTCAGCTGATGATCTGGCTAACGGCCAAAACATTCTTTTCTGCGCGACCGGGATCAGCGACAGCGCATTGCTGCGTGGTGTGCGCGCGCACGGCGGCGTCACGGCGGTCACGCATTCGATCCTCATGCGCGCCAAAAGCAAAACCGTGCGTTTCATTCGAGCGCGACATAATTTGCAAATGAAAACGATTCGGCTCCGCTCGGATAATCGCGAACATCTGATTTGAGCCTTGCCGGTCAGCTTGATTCGTTAGGCCGATCTTGGACGTACGCCGAATTTGGCCAATTCGGCGACGGTTTTTTCCATTGGCAGACCAACAACGTTTGTGAATGAGCCTTCGATCTTTGCGATGATTTCTGTGCCGCTTCCCTGCGCGGCATAAGCGCCGGCCTTGTCCAGTGGGCCCACTTTCGCGAGATAGCTTTCGATAGCTGCCTCACTCAGCCGGCGTAAGCGGACACGCGAGGTTTCATGGAAAACCGCCGATCTGCCCGCTGTTTGTTGGTAAATTGCAACGGCAGAACAAACTTCGTGAGTTCGCCCACTCAGGCGCTGCAGCGTCCGAGCGGCCTCGCTCAAGTCTGCTGGTTTACCGATGACTTGATTCTCCAACGCAACAAGCGTGTCGGCCGCGATCACGACAGCGTCGGGACGCGTCTGCGCGATGGACATTCCTTTTCGAATGGCGTTCCATAGCGTGAGCTCGCGTAACGTGAGCGTTGTACTGAACTTTTCCGCAACGCGCGGCGAGGCGATTTCAAATTCGAATCCACGTTCGGAGAGCAATGCAGCGCGCCTGGGTGAACAGGATGCCAGTACCAGTAAAGGCACAATATGTGAACTGTAGAGGCAGCCGTGCCGGCTGCAAACATCGCGCTTTTGCCTGGAACACTCTCAACACCGCTAGATCATTGCAAAATAGAATCAGCTCGATAAGCCACGCCATTTTTGATCACTGTGTCGATATCGGAAGCGTGCGCGATGTCATCCAGCGGATTCGATTTGAGAATGACGAGGTCGGCGAAATAGCCGTTTTCAATCTTG
>DASTZJ010000184.1:0-2532 GCA_035764345.1 Candidatus Udaeobacter sp. | reverse complement strand
TTGAGGGCCGCCGGAATGCCGACGATTGCGGCCGTATAACCCGCCAGCTGGAACCCGTACGCCGCAAAGTTGCGCTCCGCCCGCGAGGCAAAGCTGCAGACGGCAATCCATGCAGCAAGCGATGCCAGAAAGAGCTCGCCGTACTGGGAAAGGCCAAAGACAAGCGCGATCGACACGATCACCCCAGCCACGCTGCCCAGAATACGGTAGAAGCTTTTGGCGAGAACGAGACCGCTATCCGGCTGCGACACGATGAACACTGTCAGGAACGCCCACCGCGGCTCATCGAGCGCGGCCCAGAATGAGATAAAGAGCGCCAACATAGCCGCCGCATATGTCTTGAGAGCAAACACGAGGCTCCCAATGGCCTCATGTTCGAGCCAGCTCGATTGCTTCCGCGGCAGATTATCTGTCGAGGCCTCTGCGACAACGGGTTTCATCAGTAGCCGGGCTCCTCGCCGCCTTGGATCGTTGCGCACTCTTTGGAACGAATGATTGCGGATGGCTGCACATGCAAACTCCCTGCTCGCGCAGGAATGACGCGTGCTAAGCCAGAGTCTGAATCAGTGCTGGTGCCGAAGTCGCGGTCAGGCTGCGGACAGATGCGGGTCGACGGAGAAGCCGCGTTCAGAACCAGGCACGCTGCGAACAGTGCCGCCAGGGATAGTCCGAATATTCTGGCGTGGGGATCGGCCGATGTGTTGCTCGACGGGCTCTTCGCGGGCGAAAGAGGTGGGCCATTGCCGGGCCCCTCAGCCGCGAGCCGAGCGTGCTTCCGAGTTCGGGGCGTGTTCTGACTGCTGGGCAATGGTCAGCTCCTGTCATTGCCGTCGCGCTCTTCCTCGGTTGCACGACTTCCACGAATGGCGGTCTCGACCTTGAACCCCAGCTCAACCGGTTGCGTCACATCTAGCTGGATTGGACGATCACACCGAATAAACGGTGGCAAATTTCAGCAAATTGTGCCGAAGTCGCTGGGATCACCGAGCGCTGACCGAGGGAGGCGAGATCAGCGTTGTTCGGGCTGAAACAGAGAGTACCTTCTACTGAAGCGGAACGAGGTTACCCCATCAGGAGGACAAGCGCGGGTAATAGACGAACCTCCGGCTCACTCTCAAAATTCGCTATTGCGACGGCGCGCAAGCGAGCGACGCGCATCCTGCCTTAGTTGTCCGGTTTGCAGTTGCTGTGACCAAATTGTCTGACTTTTGCTGTCTCAATTGAAAGTCGCTTATGTTGACCAATGTAGTCTCCGCAATGTGTGTTAGCGCTTCGCGCGTCAAAAACGCCTGATGGCCGGTAATCACAACATTTGGCAATGTCGTCAGACGCTCAAACACATCGTCCTGGATGATCGTCGAGGATCGGTCAGTAAAGAACAACGGGCCTTCCTCCTCGTACACGTCGATCCCG
Source organism: Candidatus Udaeobacter sp. (assembly GCA_035764345.1). Taxonomy (GTDB): domain Bacteria; phylum Verrucomicrobiota; class Verrucomicrobiia; order Chthoniobacterales; family UBA10450; genus Udaeobacter. Next base: position 1,119 of record DASTZJ010000184.1, on the reverse strand, counting down.
AGATACGAAAGGTGGTCTCGCGTCTTCAGCGCGTCGATTGCAGCGCGCGTGTCTATAAGCGCTCCCCGTGCCGTATTGATCAACATTGATCCACGTTTCATGAGCGCAATCGTTTTGCAGTTGATCAGATGTGCCGTTTCGGGCGTGAGCGCGCAGTGTAGAGATACAATATCCGATTCCGCCAGGAGAGAAGGAAGATCGACATATTTCATGTCCAGCGCCAAACAAGCCGGGTTGTTATAGGTGTCGTATCCGACCAGTCTGCAACCGAAGCCCTTCATGATATGTGCCAACGCCGTTCCGATTTTGCCCGTACCTACGATTCCAACGGTCTTGCCGGCTAAGTTGAAGCCAACCAGCCCACTTAGGTCGAAATTGCCTTCACGGATGCGGTTGTATGCGTGATGGATGTTCCGGTTCAGGGCCAGCATCAGAGCAACCGCATGCTCGGCAACGGCCTCGGGGGAGTAGGCCGGCACGCGCATAACCGTCATCTTGAGCTTTTCGGCACTCGCCAGATCGACATTGTTGAATCCGGCAGACCTTAGCGCAATCAATCGGGTGCCGCCCGCGGCAAGCACGGCGAGCGCGGGGCCATCGAGCTGATCGTCCACGAAAGCGCAAACTGCGGGACACCCTGCTGCCACCGTCGCGGTCGCACGGTGCAGACTCTCGGCGTGATAAATCAGCTCATGCCTGAATTTCCTGTTCGCCTCATCCAGGAACTGACGGTCATATTCTCTTGTGCTGAATACGGCTGTTTTCAAGGTCGTTCCTCCAACTTGGTCGCCAATCCGATCACGAGCGCAAGGAACGCGTTTGTGCATTAGCTAGCGTGCGTTTCACGCCCTATGAAGTGCTCGCCACCACACCGAATGGCGAGGACCTCGTGCGAGTTGGGTGCGATTAGGCCGCCTTTGTTGCGGCTACCGCTTCTGCTGGATATTCCGGCTTGTAGACGTGGCGACGAATGAACGCGACCATGTCAGCGGGTCGCTCGACGCGGGCAAGGCCCGAATCGAACACGAGCTTTGCCACACGTGCCGCCGTCTGGATCTCGGTCTCAAGAATATTCGACTGCAACGGGTACAGAAGGCCCTGCTTGAGCAGCTCGGGAGC
>DASTZJ010000183.1:0-3685 GCA_035764345.1 Candidatus Udaeobacter sp. | reverse complement strand
GGTCACCATTTTCGATCTACGGCAAGAAACACACATATTTGTCAACGGCCTGCCTGTTAGTTGGTTCGCGACACGCGATTGGGCGAATGTCGGTCGCAGCCAGACTGAAATCGAATTGGACGAGGCAGCGCGAGTGCAATCGCTCACGCCCGGTAGCGAAATTGCGGTTCGGCCTGGTGAGCCGGTCAAAAAGGGCAACGCTCACTCTGCCGTGCCGCAACAGGTGGTTGTAAAAGAAGCGAGCATCGAACGCGATCTTGCCTCCTCCGCAGACACCAGTTATGTGCGGGTTGCTGTTACAGATCATACGCGTCCGCTCGATGATGCAGTCGATCGATTTGTTCTCGCTGTTCGGGCGCTTCCAGAGAACGCCTGGGCGCATTTTCACTGCGAAGCCGGACTTGGACGAACGACCACGTTCATGGTGCTTTACGACATGCTGCGAAATGCAACTCGCGTATCGCTCGAGGACATTGTGCGTCGTCAGAAATTACTGGGATTCGACTACGATGTGCTGCGCGTGGCTCCGAACTGGAAGGCTCCATACACAGAAGACCGGATTGCATTTGTCCGCGCGTTCTACAATTATGCTCGCGCTAATCCGAATGGTCGACCGCAGCTTTGGAGTGAATGGCTGAAGTCCAGTGCAAATTGACCCGCACCTTGCGCTGCGTTTGACGGCGCGCTTTGCATGGATCTGCGTGAACTAGAAAAGCTGGCTTGCCGAGCCGTAGCTCGCAACAGAGCTATTTCATCGGCTGCGTGTCCGCCTACGCTAAAGCTCCGGCGTGACAGCCTCGCTTTTCGTGCCTCAAAGCGAAGGCTGGAGGCGAGGGGAGTTGAACCCATGTGCTAAGTTCCTCGAAGCGAACCCCATGCGTACATAGGTAACGTAACGTCGTCGGACATCTTCGGATGTGGCGGAGCGTTGCCAGTCTCGTTGCCAGTGCCTCGGCAAAAAATAACGCGGAGCAAATAGTAGTGTATATGTGGCATCGATCCGAAGAAAACAGGCGTCCAAGTACTGGTTCGCGTGTTTTACACAAATCGACGGCAGACGAGTGCAGCGAAGCACAAAAGAGACCGATCGGAAAAAGGCACAGAAGCTCGCAGATAGTTTCGAACAAGTAGCGCGCCTGCAGATGACTGCACAGCAAGCGCAGCGAATAATCGCTGGAATTTTTCAACGCGTCAGCGGTGATTCGCTTCCGTCCATATCAGTCCGTAGCTATTTCGAATCTTGGCTGGCCCGAAAGAAATCGGAGACGACTAACAGCACACATGTCTTTTACAACTGTAAGGCCCGCCGGTTTCTTGCATGGCTAGGCGACCGCGCCGAGCGAGAATTGGTTACCGTCGCCCGTCGAGACATTCTGGCCTTTCGTGAAAGCGAAGAGGCGCGGGTAAATCCACGTACGGTAAATCACGGGATCAAGATTCTTCGCATGATCTTTCAAGATGCCAAGCGAGATGCGATTATTGCTGACAATCCGGCAGAAGGCGTAAAACTCGTGAGGCGAAATGAGTCCCGCGCTCGTCGTCCGTTCACTCTTTCCGAAATCAAACGGTTACTAAGCGTCGCTGACGATGAATGGCGTTCACTAATTCTGTTTGGTTTGTACACAGGTCAGCGATTGGGCGATCTTGCGCGACTAACCTGGGCAAATCTTGACTTGCAGCAATCCGAGCTCCGACTTTCTACCGGCAAGACCGGCAGGTGGCAAATCATACCACTCGCGCAGCCGTTGCGGCGGCATATGCAAGGCCTTCACGCTGGCAATGATCCAAGAGAGCCGCTGCATCCACGATCATTCGCATCTGTCGAAAAGAGCGGCAAGGTCGGCACGCTCTCGCGACAATTTTACGAGTTGATGGTCGATGCAGGCATGGTGCCGGCGAAAAAACACCGCGCGAGTGAAAATGGCGCTGGACGAAACGGACGGCGAGCTATTTCGGAGATTTCGTTTCACGCGCTGAGACACACAGCAACAAGCCTAATGAAGAATGCCGGAATTTCTCCTGCCATCGTGCAAGACATTATCGGCCACGACAGCGAAGCCATCTCGGCGCACTACACGCACATTGATGAGGTGGCAAAACGAAGTGCGCTGGAAAAGCTGCCCGACATTTTAGGGGGCTGATGGAGGTTATCCGACTTCACTGCATACAAGGGGCCGCCATATGAACGAAGAATTCAGCGATTTACGAATCCACGATCCGAAGATTGTTCCGCCGCCCGACGAGTGCGTCCTAGTTGAATTTGAGTTGTCACGAAAGGAACGCCAATGCTTGGAGCAAGCCGCCGAGGAAACAGGCTGTTGGAGCCTCGAAGAGTTCATCAGAAGTGTAACTGCTGAGTCTGTTGTGACCTGCAAAAATGAAAACCAAAGATGATTTATTAGAGTCAATTGTGCGGTATTCCTTTGAGAGTACGGGAGCTTCACAGGAGCAGATCGACCTCGTAATGCACCAGTTTCGAACACAACTGATGGCGAACCTAAAACCAAGCCCTGCCAAGACGCTAACTGACGAGGAATATGTCGAGAGGTTCGAGCAAATGAAAAAAGAACTTCCGGCCTTCTTGCAGTATCTCAAGACTCACGACTTTGGAGACTTGCCGGGGAAGTTTCGAGGGGAAAATAATTAAGGGTTGCTAAGTTTTTCGTGTGCGTTTACGAAGCCGCCCGCGCAAATATAAACGCGGCTTCGATTTGCTTTCCGATGCGCTGCGCCAGAATCGTTTTTGATTACCGGATGGCAACTGATCCGTCAGGTTTCTTAACATTCGGATTTCACTCTTTATTGAAGATCTAAGACCGGTTGTTAGAGCGTGTTATGGCGCTTTTACGGCCCTCTAGACCGCGGTGTGCCGAGCGCACGTCGCCCCGCCTTACGATTCCCTGCCACTGTCTATTTCAGCGGCCACGCGGAGCGAACAATTCTTTTCACACAAGTAAGCTGCTTATGATAAGCTAGTTATGACTCGAATCGGGAATCCGACCAGATGAAAATGTAACACTTGGCAAGAAGCTTGCTCCTCCTACGTAACTGACAACGGAAACTTCAACCAACCAAATAAAATATATGAACAAAATAAAGTACATCGTGCCAGTTTTAATTGGCATCGCCGGTCTGGGCCTTCAGCAAGCCAAAGCAGATACAACATATACCCTCAGCCAAGGGAATACGGCGATCTCCGGCTTCCCTGGCCCTTATGCGACCGCGACCGTTCATTTGGTGGACTCCACCCACGCCACCGTCACATTCACCTCTAATACGGTAGCCGGGAATATTTACCTTTTCGGAGACGGTGGGAGCGTAGCTGTCAATGTGAACGCGACTACGTTTACCGTGAGCGGCATTACCGGGTCAAACGCTGGCACAGGATTCACACCGGGACCTTACAGTTTTGGTGGATCTGGGAATGAAGACGGATTTGGAGTCTTTAATGCGAAAATCACTAGCTTCGACGGCTTTACGCACTCGTCGGACAGTATCAGTTTCACCCTGACTAACACCAGCGGCACTTGGGCTAGTTCCGACCTCGTTCTGATCGCCGGCAGCGGCGGTAATATCGTAGGAGCCCACATTTTTGTGACCTCATCCCCTGCCAACGCTGCAAACGGCGCACTCGCTACCGGTTTTGCTGCCAATGGTGGTGCTACGATTCCCGATGGTGGAACGA
>DASTZJ010000182.1:0-5612 GCA_035764345.1 Candidatus Udaeobacter sp. | reverse complement strand
GCCTGACAAAATGGACCAGAAAAATACGAGAATGCCGCCTATTCCCGGAATGCTTCCAAAAATGAAATACACGATTTGCGAGGCCACGTTAAAAAGCAGCCATGCGCCGCCGAAGATGATCGATTGCATCGCGTAAAAGCGCACGAAGCCATCGTGCTTTTCGAGGATATAAAAAATGATACCGCCAATCAATGGAATGCAGGCACTGGCTGCAGCGACATTTGAAGGCAAACCGGTCGATGTGGATTTCGCCGTGGTCCCGGGTTCGGGACCTGGCGGAGGCGGAGATTGAGTGGGCACTTCGTCTGGCATGACCTACATACACGAACTGGAAAGTATATTGTCAAGCATCTTCCTTTTGCGCCTTTCTTTTTCGCTTCCGCCCCACGCCCAAGAGCCATATCATCCACTTCGAAGTGACCAGACCTATAGCCAAGAATTCCTGCTTCTCGCGCGGCTTCACGCTCATCGAGTTACTTGTTGTGCTAGCAGTCATCTCCATTCTTATGGGAATGGTGTATCCGATGTACCTGCGAATGTCGGAACGCGCAAAAGCGACAAAAGACATGAGCAATCTGCGCCAGATCGGACTGGCTACTCAGACTTATTTAAACGACACCGACGGAGTGTTGTTCTCACCCGGGACATCGTGGATGTCGCAGTTGACGCCAAAGTACCTCTCCGTCTGGCGGGTTTTTCAGTCGGCTTTTGATAAGCGCTCCACCTCGGAATTCGGCGACGCAACCACAGCTGTCAGCTATGGCGTCAACCCCAACATCTATCCAGCCGGCGCGGCAATGCCCGCTATCAAAATCACCAAACCTTCAGGCTTCATATTGTTTGCACCGGCGGAAGCTTCGGGAGCAACATTAAGCTTTCAAGGGACGGCGGCATCTGCTGTACCAGGCGTCGGAGTACTGGGAATAGGTGGCAATACAGCAACGAGCACACCGGGCGGAAACGCCATCGGCGGCACGTATAATTCACGGCAGCTGGTCACTGCTCTTTTTGGTGATTTCCATTGCGAAAACATGACGTGGAGTGCGTTCACGAGCACTGCGGCTAATCCAGGACAGCCGAACCAGTGGACTCCGTACATTCCGTATCCGTAGCAGTCCTCGGAATTCACGGCGGTACACATCGCCATCCGGTACTCGTTGGCCCCCGTTTGATCGATGAAGTCGCTGGGCGTGTACGCAAATTTGTCCGTGGTACGAGATGCGCAATTATCACAGATAGCAAAGTCGCGCCGCTCTTTGCTGATCGAGTCAAACGAAGTCTCACATCGGCCGATCTTAAGCCGATATTGATTACAATTCCCGCTGGCGAGAAATCGAAGACGCTCAAGCAAGCCGGCGCGATTTGCGAGCAGATGATTGCCGCCGGATTGGATCGTCAGTCTTTTGTGATAGGTCTCGGGGGCGGCGTGGTCGGTGATATCTCCGGATTCGTCGCCGCGATTTATCATCGCGGGATTCCGCATGTCCAGATTCCCACGACGCTGCTTGCGATGGTGGACAGCTCGATCGGCGGAAAAACCGGGGTCGATACGCGCGCCGGCAAAAATTTGATCGGCGCATTTCATCATCCCTCCCTCGTGATTGATGACGTCGACGTATTGAAAACCCTGCGGCCGCGCGAGTTCAATCAGGGATTTGCCGAGGTCATCAAGCACGCGATTATCGCCGATGCGAAAATGTTCAGGCAACTTGAATCATGGGAGGCAAGCGAAGCGCTTGCCCTACAGCAGCTCGTTCGTAGCAACATCAAGATAAAATCGAGAATCGTCGCGAAAGACGAACGCGACCAGACAGGCGAACGCGCGCTTCTCAATTTCGGACACACCGTAGGTCACGCGATTGAGCGCGCGGGAGATTACCGGAAATTTCTTCACGGCGAAGCCGTCAGCCTGGGAATTGTCGCGGCATGCACTGTTTCAATTAAAAGGGCCGGACTGCTGCCCGGACAACGGGATGCGGTCGTAGAGCTTTTACAGCGATTCGAGTTGCCAACACGTTTGCCGCCAAAGTTTCCACGCAACAAAATCATTAGCGCAGTCAAGTTCGATAAGAAATTCGAAGGCGGAAAAATTCGGTTTGTTGTCACGCCGCGCATCGGCACTGCCTATCTCACGAGCGACGTCACGCTCGAGGACATCCGCGAGGCGGTAGCCGCGCTGTAGGGCGTCTGTGTCAGTCCCGAAAGCATTCGGGATTCACAGAAACGCCCTACAATACAGGCGATCAGATCAGTCGCCCATGCCACGCGCTTTCGAATAATATTCGACTAATCCATCTGTCACGCCGTCGGCGTACTCGCGGAAAATACTTTTGCGTTCCAAGCCGTTGACGTTGCGAGTTCCTTCATAATCGCCGGCCTGAATAAGGGCGAAGGCGTCTTTGCTGTTCATCACATAGGGCTCGCAGTAAACCACCGGACAACGATAAAGACGTGTCGCGAGTAGATTGCGCGCGTACACGTAACCGCTGTTGCCGACTTTGGTTGTGCTATTCGTGGTCGGATACTGGTATGGCGGCAGTTGAGTTTCGCGAGCCATCGCGCTGGCAATGGTGTCGGCCAGCGGCAATTCTTCATCGTAAGCGCGGCTGAGAAGTCGCCGAACCATTTCGAAACGTTCGTCATCGAATTCAAGCTCCGCTGCCAAATAGGAACCGTTCACAAGAAGATGAAGATGGTTGATATCGGTCAACGTCGGATTATTCGGATCGCCCCAGCCTTCGGCGTTGAAATGCAAGCAAAGGACGAGATCGGGATGCAATTTGAAGTTTACCAGAGCCGCCCGACGGCGAATCTCGCTGTAACGGTAAAATAGGATTTCGCTCTGCCAACGAATCGTTTGCTCTTTCTCAGGATCATTTGGATCAAGAACGTCGGCGCGTGGCTGCGGCACGCCGTTTTTAATCAAGATTTTCCTGGCAAGATCACGAAAGTCAGCCGGGCGTTTTGGCGTGATCGGTTCATTGGCATTGCGGGCAAAGAAAACTTTCGCGCCCAGGTCGCGCAATCGCGGGGCGAGCAACCGCGCGACTTTCAAAGTCAGATCGCCTTCCTGAACTGACCGGGTGCTGCCGACTTGAAACCAGCGCTCTTCCATCTTTGCCCATTTGCCACCCAGATGACCCGGATCGAGCGCAATCCGCAAGCCTGAGAGCGGCTTGTCCGCTTTCGCGGGTGGCAAGGATTTAGCGGGATGCCAAAGACGCGGCACCGGGTTGCGCGATGCGTCATTCTTTGCGAACCGTAAAGTGAAAAAAATTTGCGACTCGCGGTTGGTCAAAATCCGCGCTGTGTCGGTGTTTACTTCAATCAAATCCGGAGCGAATCCGTGTGTGCAGTAAACATTCTGAATCAGCTGGATAAACTCATCCTGGGTAATTGTCTCCTGATATCCTTCCAACACGCTCCAGCGCGGATGCGCACCGAGAATTCCGAGATTGTCCGCGGCGCGATCGGTAAGCGCCACGCACAAAAAGCAAAACGTCAGCAGGGCCGTGCGCCTCATGATCGCGAGCAATAGAGCACTGATGGCCGAATTTTTCCCACTGTCATCCTGAGCGAAACGAAGGACCTCACACAAGCTGATTGATCACGCAAGGTCAGATACGCGATGTTTTAGTTTATGCGAGATGTCCTCGCCGTCTCAGCGGCTTCGGATGACAAGGTGCTTGACATGACTAGTGTCGCGGAATGCTAACGGTTCTTATCCTGGGCGATATCGTTGGTGAGCCGGGACGTGCGGCCGTGATCGCCAGGCTGCCGGAACTAAAGGAAAGGCACGCCTTGGACTTCATTATCGTTAACGGCGAGAATGCGGCCGGCGGTCGCGGTATAACGGGCAGAATCACCATTGATCTCCTGCGCGCTGGCGTCTCCGTCATCACGACAGGTGACCACGTATGGGACCAGAAGGAAATCCTTGCGTTCATCAACACCGAGCCGCGCTTGTTGCGGCCAGTGAATTACCCTGATGGAGCGCCTGGGAGCGGATCGATCATCCTTGAAACGGCTAAGGGAAAAATCGGCGTCATCAACGTGCAAGCGCGCACGTTTATGCAGCCGATTTTGGAAAACCCGTTTCGCTCGGTCGAAGCAGCGGTGACGCAGATGCGCAACGAGACTGCAAACATCATCGTGGACGTACACGGAGAGACTACTAGCGAGAAGATCGCGATGGGCCGGTTCCTCGACGGAAAAGTTTCTGCCGTCATCGGAACTCACACCCACGTTCAGACTGCCGATGAGCAAATTTTTCCGGGTGGCACAGCTTTCCTCTGCGATGCGGGCATGTGCGGTCCGGTAAATTCCATTCTCGGGCGTGCGGTTGATCCAATCATGAACCGGTTCATTTCGAATCTGCCGGCATCGTTTCCGGTTGCCGGCGGTGAAGTGCGCCTGCATGGAGCACTAATTGAAATCGACGAGGGCACTGGTCGCGCCGTGCGAATTACGCGGGTCGATGAGCCTGGACCAAGTGAAACTCCTTCCTCCGAGCCCGAACCAAAGGTCGACCTCGAGCAGATGCCATCTCCAGAACAGACTTGAAACAGTTCCGCTTGTGGCCAACTGTTCGCGGCCTGAACTTCGAATTGTTTAAGAACATCAACGTCCAAAAGAAATTATGAAAAAAATCCTTGTCTTTACTTTCGTCATGGCTCTGGCGCTTTGCGCTTCACAGGTTTCCCAGGCACAAGGCAATAAAGATGCCAAGGAAGCAAACAAGCTTGCCCGAGAAGGCGCGGATGCGTCGAAGAATCAAGAATGGGACAAAGCGATCGAATTGCTCCGGAAAGCCACCGCTCTCGATCGCAAATACGCGGATGAACTGGCGGCGGTTTATCAGCAACGTGGATACGCAGCAGCGACCACCCAGCAACTTCCGGATGCCATTAACGACTACAGCGAAGCGATCAAACTTAAGCCAGAGGATGCACGAATTTACGAACAGCGTGCTGCGGTCGAGATGAAAATAAATGATTATGACAAAGCTCTCTCTGATTATTCCGAGGCGATCAAGCTGAAGCCGAACGAAGTTAAGTATTACGCTTACCGCAGTTACATTTACGAGGTTAAGGGCGATATCAAAAATTCGATGGCTGACACCGAGAAAGTTTTAAAGTTGGATCCGAATAACCAGGAGGCCAAGAGCCGTAAAACCCGACTGGAAGCACGACAATCTGCAAACACACCGCTGCCGCCTCCGCCACCAAAAACTTCCCCGGCGGTCGCGCATACACCGCATAAGCCATAATCGTTAGTTAGCGGCAACCGCATTTCGGTTTGCCAACGCGTTGAGCCGCCTTCGAATCACTACGGCGTGCCAAGGGATGGCGCGTTCCACCTGCGTTTTGCGCAAGGTGGATCGGCTTCTCCGAAGACGATGGTGACCGGACCGCCGAAGGCGCAAAATAATCTTCGACGCTTACGTGTCCGCCTGGGAAATAGCGGGCTCGTGTTTTTCAGCGGGTTTTGGCGGCGAGCTAAACCGCCTCTTCCGGCGGTTCGCCGGCAGAGGCGCCAGGGTCATGGTGATATTGCGACCGGTGATTTTTGGCTCCATTTCCACCTGTGACATTCCGGACAGATCATCGCGA
>DASTZJ010000181.1:0-7593 GCA_035764345.1 Candidatus Udaeobacter sp. | reverse complement strand
GACAACCGGATCATCGATGGCCACCGCTTCAATGAGCATGGTGTAAGCGTCTTCTACTGTCGCAGGAGTCATGACAATGAGCCCGGGATAATGCGCATAAATTGATTCCATCGACTGACTGTGGAATGGCCCGCTGCCTTTCGTGCCGCCAGAAGGCAGGCGAACGGTGATGGGGACCGGCACATTCGTGCGCCAGTAATGCGTGCCAGCATTGTTTAGGATTTGGTTGAGGGCGATGCTGGAGAAATCAGCGAACTGCATTTCAACAATCGGTCGCATTCCCTCAATCGCGGCTCCAATGGCGTTCCCCACAATCGCATCTTCGCTGATGGGCGTGTTCAGCACCCGACCCGGAAATTCCTTGGCGAGACCTTTTGTTGCTTTGAAAGCGCCGCCAAATGTGCCGCCGACGTCCTGCCCATAGATAAAAACACGCTCGTCGTCACGGAGCAGTTTCGCCTGCGCCTCGCGGATCGCTTCGAGATACGTGATGCTCATGGCTTCGCCGTGCTAAATCGTTGAACAGTTAAATCGTTGCACGGGAAATCCGATGTAACGCCGTAGCCATTTAACGAATGATCACGCCGGTTCCTCATTTTTTTCAATTGTCTTCTGCCTGATCAACAAGGTTGCGTGTCGATAACGCGCACCAATCTTCTTTGTCGCCTTCGGGCGGGGCTTCCTTTTGTGCAGTAGCAATTGCTTCATCCACCTTCGCCGCCGCCTCTTTGCGCCACTCAGCCAGCGTCTTGGCATCGACCAGATCCAAATCAGCGATTGTTTGCTCAGCGACTTTTAAACAATCCCGCGCAAATGGTTCGCGCTTGATCTCCTCCGTCACGTAGCTGGCATCGTCGTGTTCGCCGTGACCAGAAAGCCGCAGGACCGAAGCGACAACCAACTGCGGCGGACGTCCTGCGCGTGCACGTTTGACTGCCCCGCCGATTACCTCGAGGCACGCACCGAGATCCGTTCCGTCAAGACTGTAGCCTTCGAAACCGTAACCGATCGCGCGATCGACCAGATCTTGGCAGGCGAACTCGCGGTCGTTCGGCGTGGAATAAGCATAATGATTATTTGTCGCGACTACCACCAGCGGCACCTGTTCCACCGCAGCAATGTTCATTCCCTCGTGAAACGCACCGGTCTGCATCCCGCCCTCGCCGATGCATGCCAGCCCGATGAAGCCTTTTTCTCCCTTAAACCGTTTGGCCATTAACGCCCCGACAGTGACCGAAATCATCGCGCCGAGGTGACTAACCATGGCCAGCTGGTTGTCCTGTGGTCGGCCCCGATGGATGTTGCCGTCGCGACCGCGCATCGGACCAAGTCGCGAACCGAGATAAGTACGCGTGACGTCCAACAACGGTTCGCCAAATGCGGATCGTCCTGCCTGATCGCGAATCAGCGGCGCGAAGATATCGCCTTTTTGCAGGAACAGTCCGCACGCCACGCTGACCGCCTCCTGGCCTTTGCCGATATAGACGCCGCCAGTGATCAGGCCGCCCCGATAGAGACTAACGAGTTTTTCCTCCAGTGTGCGCGCCAGCAGCATCCAACGAAACGCTTCTAGAAAACGCTCGTGCGGCGGCGCGGGCTTTTTGGTTTTTGATTGCCGCTGCGCCGTCTGAAGCATCCGACAATTTTACGCGAGATTGGCCGGCCCGCGCAAAAAAATTTTATTCCGCCTAGCGGGTCGCAAGCGCGAGACGTTGTTGTCTCGGCTTTTGTTCTGCGTTCGCAAACGTTTCGGTGGAAACTTGCTGTGGCGCAGTCAATTTCATTCCAACCAGCTTGCTTACGCCACGCTCTTCCATCGTTATGCCGTACAATACGTCGGCCTTGGCAATGGTGCGTTTGTTGTGCGTGATGATGATAAACTGACTCTGTTCTACGAACCGGTCCAGCACGCGGATAAAGCGGTTGATGTTGCCTTCGTCCATTGCCGCATCCACTTCGTCGAGAATGCAGAACGGACTCGGTCGTACCATGTAAATCGCGAACAGCAGCGCTACAGCGACCATGGAGCGCTCGCCTCCGCTTAGCAGAGAAACGCTTTGCAACTGTTTCCCCGGAGGCTTGGCGCTGATTTCGATTCCGCAGTTGAGCGGGTCGTTTTCATCGAGCAAGGACAGATCCGCGCGTCCGCCGCCGAAGAGCTCGGCGAACATTTCCCGGAAGTTGATCCGTACTTGAGCAAAGGTCTCGCTAAACAGTTTCCTTGTAGTTGAGTTGATCTGCGCAATTACGTCCAGCAACTCGCGACGCGAATTTGTAAGGTCATTATTTTGCGCTTCGAGAAATTTGTAGCGCTCTTCCAGCTCGTCGTACTCATGAACAGCATCCAGGTTTACCGGACCCATGTTGTCGAGCTGGCGGGTAAGCTCCTCGATAAGCTTTTCGACATCTGGAGGGGCGAGCTCCAGCGAGTCAGGCGTCGCAGGAGCGCCGCTCTCCACTTTGTCATTGCGCTTGAGTTGCGCTCGGAGAGTTTTTTCAAACGCCCATTGGTCGGGGCTAAATTCGCGCAAATTAATTTGATACCGCCGCGAAACGCGTTCGGCGAGATTGTCGATCTTCAATTGCAGCTCTGCCTGGCGCACTTGCTCCTTGGAACGCGAATCGCGCAGGTCATTCAGCGAGTTTCGAATTGTGCGCAGATTCGACTCCGCTTCATTCATTGTTGCCGAGCGCTCCTTGCGTTGTTTGGTGAGCGTCGTTAGCGCTACCTCGAGATCCGCGCGCTGCGCGCTTTGGCGCTCGATGGCTGATTCGGCCGTTAGCGATTCTTCCGCCTGCGTAGTCAGCCGCTTCTCGAAATTGGCGATCTCGGCCTGTCGCGCCGCGATTGCTTCTGCAAGTTCCGCTTCGCGGGCGCTCATCGGCTGGCGCTGTGCAATAAGATGCTCGTGACGCTGTCGCTCGGTCGCGACAGCGAGACGCAATTCGTTCAGTTGCTCCATTGCCTCGTTTTCGCGCTTCTCGAAATCGTTCTGCGCCGCCTCAACTGCCCCTTGCTCACTTTCGTTTGCAGCCAGAGTCGCCTGTTCTCCTGCCATTTCGTCTTCCAGCTTTGCAATGCGTTCGTCTGCGGCTTGGATCTGTCGGGCGAGCGTATTTTGTTCAGAGCGAACCTGAGTCTGCTTTTGTTCGCCTTCTTGCAGTTCTCGTGTGAGGAAGAGAATTCTATTGTCGCATTCGGACTTTTCACGCTCCGCGGCTTCGTACTGCTGCCGGGCTTCGTCCAACGCTCTTGTCGCCTTCTGCAGCATAGCACTTGCATCGCTGCATTTTTTGAGCAGGGCGTCGCGTTGCTCACGGATCTCGGAACACTGCTTGTCCAAGGCCGACATTCGCGCTTTGCGTTCGAGCAGAGAATCTGCCGATGCTTCTCGACTCCCGCCGAACACGACTCCCTCGATCGAAACCAATTCGCCATCCAGCGTCGCAGCCGCGATTTCGCTGTGCTTTTTCTTGGCCATCAAGGCATCGTCGAGATGCTCAAAAATCGCGACGTTACGAAGTAATTGTGCAATCAGCGGTGCAAGCGGCTCCGGCGCTTTCACTTTGTCGATTGCCCACCCGAGCGATTTCTCAGGAGCGCGCTTCTCTCGCTCCTTTGTGGTGCCATTGCCGAGTTGTGGAACGATCAACGCTGCCTGGCCGAGTTTCTTCTCTTTTAACGCCGCAATAATTTCGGGGGCCAATTGTGCGTCTTTTAACACAATCGCCTGCAAATTTCGGCCCAATGCCGCTTCGATTGCAGGGATGAAATTCTGATCCACATCGAGGTTTGTAACAAGGGCGCCGGCCAGCGCGGGCTTGATTCGCGATCGGTCATGCAGGCCCTTGAGCACAGCCTGCGAACCTTGCGCAAGGCCTTCGCCCTCCTCGTTAAGCTGACGAAGAATTTCAAGGCGTGATTCCTTTTCTGCCTGCCCACGCTCAATTGTGGCGAGCTCTTTCTCCATGCTTGCGACAAGGTGTTGATGTTGTCGCAGCTTCTCGTCGCCGGTCTGAACGGCGGCTCGACAATGATCGAGTTTGTTCTGGAGATTCTCGGCCGTCGCGCGTGCGCCGATCTCGTCCTGGATTCGGATGCGGGCGGTTTCTATGTTGGAAACCGCGTTATCTAGACCGCGCCGATTTTCCTCCGTCGTTTCACGGCGAATTTTAAGTCCGGAAATCTCCTCGGCCAGGTCTGCGATTCGACTCTCGATTTCTGATGCCGCTTTTTGCAGCGTCTTGAGTTCCGATTCGTGCGCGCTGCGCTCGGTGCGAAGTTCCAAGAGTTGGCCATTAACTTTATCCAGCTCGGCTTCTTTGCTCTGCAGAGCCTCGTCAGTCTTTTCAATCAGCGCGTTCGCCTCTTGAATTTCTTTGCCTTGCTGCGCGCGTTTGGTTTCTGCAGCAGCGATATCGCTTCGGAAACGCTCAATCAGCTCGTTCAACTCCTCGGCTCGCTGCCGATTGAATTGGATCTGGTTTCGGTGCGCGTTAATTTCGCCATCAAGATGCTGGAGTTCGCTGCGACTGCTCGCAATCTCTGTGTCGATCTCTTCCAACGCGCGGCGTTGCTCGGCAAGCTCGCTTTCGCCTGTGTCGATTTTGGCGCGAGTGGCATCTTCTGATTCACTAAGGTGAGCGACCTCGGCACGGCAACGGGCGAGATCAGCTTCGAGCGCTTCAAGCTGCTTGCGCGAGTAGTGCGTATCAAGCACGAGAAGATCCGTATGCAGCGCCTGGTAACGCCGCGCTTTGCCAGCCTGCCGCTGCAAGGAACCTATTTGGCGTTTCACTTCCTTGATGATGTCGCTGATACGCAGAAGATTCGCCTCGGTCGCCTCCAACTTGCGCAGCGCCTCGCGTTTCTGCGTTTTGTATTTTGTGACTCCGGCTGCTTCCTCAAACACTGCGCGTCGATCTTCGGGGCGCGAACTCAGGATCATGTCGATTTTGCCCTGTTCCATCATTGAGTATGCCGCTCGCGCGATACCGGTGTCCGCGAAGAGGCTTTGAATATCGCGAAGCCGGCACGAGGTTTTGTTTAGCAGATATTCAGAGTTGCCGTCGCGATATACGCGACGCGTTACGCGCAGGTCGTGCCAATCAATACCGAGCTCTTGGGCACAATCTGTGAAAGTCAGCGAGACCTCGGCGAATCCCACGGGCTTGCGCACCTCGCTGCCGTTGAAGATCACGTCAGCCATCTCATCACCGCGCAAAGATTTCGCGGATTGCTCGCCGAGTACCCAACGGACCGCATCAAGCACATTGGATTTTCCGCAGCCGTTCGGCCCAACAATAGCGGTCGTACCTTCGTGAAAATTAAGAATCGTTTTGTCGGCAAACGACTTGAAGCCGAGCAGCTCGAGCGATTGTAAATGCATGATAGGCCAAACCTCGGGCGTCAGGAGGTCAATACAGCAGGCGTGTGAGGGTTACAAGTGAAAAACACACAAGTTGAAGGGCTTTTGGAGGAGGCCGACCACAGGATATTGGGATCCGGTGCCCGGGATCTGACCTTCAAATTCGAACCAAGACCCATAGGATATCCCAAGCTTTCAGTCTCCACAGATTTTTGTAACCCCGATTATCCAAGCCATTGCAACCGACGCCGGCGATGGAAATAGCGCTTCAGCGGCGAAGCTTAGCTCTCACTCTTGCCTTAGACAACTGAATCACGCAGGATGCACTAATGTCTGATGAATCGACGCTGTCGATCCAACAAGCGGAGCGTGTCGATCATCAGTTAGTCCGTGGTATCGGAATTCCTGCTCTGACCGCAAATATTGTCAGCTCGACGATTGGTGCAGGAATTTTTGTGATTCCGGCCACGGTTGCGAGAGGATTAGGACCCGCTGCGCCACTGGCATTTGTTTGTTGTGCGATTGCGATGGTGTTGTTCGTCACATGTTTCGCGATCGCCGGTAGCCGGGTGTCATTGACGGGCGGCCTTTACGCATATGTGGAAGTCGCGTTTGGTCGTTACGTCGGATTCCTTGCCGGCGTGCTTTATTTTCTAACCGCGCTGGGTGCGGTTGCTGGCGTGGTGAACGTGCTAGCGAATTCGGTTGCGCTCGTCCTCCCATTACTTGGCACGCCCGTGATGCGAATTGTCGTCATGCTCGCCGTTTATGGTTCGCTTGTCCTAATCAATATCCGGGGCGTGCGCGAAGGTGCGGGTGCGGTCACCGTGATCACGGTGGCGAAGCTTCTGCCACTCTTGCTGTTCATTTGCGCGGGAATATTTTTTATTCACGCGCCGAATCTTGCCTGGAGCGGTTGGCCTAGCAGCAAGTCGCTAGGCGATGCCGTTATCCTGTTGATTTTCGCCTTCGTCGGAATCGAGGTCGCATTGATTCCCAGCGGCGAAGTGAAAAATCCGGCGCGCACCGTTCCGCGCTCTGCTTACCTCGCGCTTGTCATTACAACGGTCATTTACATCCTGATCCAGGTCGTAGGGCAGGGTACGCTCGGCACGGATCTCGCGGACCATCCTGACGCGCCACTCGCCGAATCGGCGTCGAAATTTCTCGGGAATCTGGGCCGCACAATTCTTCTGGCCGGGGCCACCATCTCGGCATTTGGATTTGTGACGAGTGACATCCTGAGTTCACCGCGTATGATCTTTGCGTTCGGCCGCGATGGTGCGTTGCCGCAGTTTTTCGCGCACGTTCATCCGCGCTATCGATCGCCGGACGTGGCGATCATCACGTACGCCGTCATCGCGTTTGCATTGTCGATCACCGGCACGTTTGAAAAGCTGGCGGTGCTATCCAATGTCGCTGTGCTTCTCATGTACCTGTTGTGCTGTGCCGCCTGCTGGGTGTTGGTGCAACGTGACGTGCGGGCTGACAGCGCACAGCCCTTCAATTTTCCTGGAATGAAGATTGTGCCTGCGCTGGCAATCGTCGCGATTCTTTGGATTCTCGCCCATGCGACCGGTCGCGAATTTGTCGTCACTGGTGTCGTGCTGGCCGTTGCGTCAGTCCTTTATCTGGTCCGCGGCCAGGTTCGAGGGAAATCGTAGGCAAACTACGAAAACCGATTAGCTTGTGGCCATGCGTGAAAATTATCTCGAAGATTTTTATTCTTTTCTGCGGTTCCCAAGCATTTCGACAGATGACAAGTACGCCGAGCGGCTGGCCGAATGCGCGCACTGGCTCGTGAAAAGACTCACCAGCATTGGTCTGGAGACTCAGCTTGTTCCTACGCACGGGCATCCCATCGTCTGGGCGCGCAACAAACATCAGTCCGGGCGTCGCACTGTTTTGATCTATGGGCATTACGACGTGCAGCCGCCCGATCCTCTGGAACTATGGGATTCACCGCCGTTCGAGCCCGTTCTCAAAAACGGGTACGTCTTTGCGCGCGGCGCAACAGACAACAAAGGCCAGATCCTCGCACACATTCTCGGCATTCAGGAGACGATCGAACAAAATGGCGATTTGCCCGTGAATTTGCATCTCGTGATCGAGGGCGAAGAAGAAATCGGTAGCGCACACCTGGGCGGTTTTTTGCAGGAAAATCGCGACGCGCTGAAAAGCGACGTGGCAGTGGTTTCCGATACCATGATGATCGCGCGTGGAA